>NZ_JBHWYR010000035.1:0-53413 GCF_042728695.1 Bacillus sp. NPDC060175 | reverse complement strand
AGGATATGAGGAGGAAACAGAATGAAGGAAATAGGGGCATTAAAAGCAGAGTACCCATTAGTTAACAAGCTTATTGCAACAGAAGAAGTATTTTGGGTAAACCCGAATATAGAAAATTATGAAACAGCGATAAAGGGTTCACCACTAAATGAAGAAAATGTAAAAAATGCGGAAGAGAGGTTAAAGCGCTTTGCATCATATATTGCAAAAGTTTTTCCTGAGACGAAAGAGACGAGCGGCATTATAGAATCACCTTTAGTGAAAATACCTGCTATGAAGCAGTCTTTAGAGAAGAAATACGGGCAACCTATATTAGGGGAATTATTATTAAAGTGTGATAGTCAACTTCCGATATCAGGATCAATTAAAGCTAGGGGCGGCATTTATGAAGTGTTGAAACATGCTGAGCAATTGGCACTTCAGCATGGAATGTTAACAGAGAAAGATGATTATTCAATTTTAGATAGTGATAGATTTAGAGGTTTTTTTGCGAAGTATTCAATTGCAGTAGGTTCTACTGGAAATTTAGGGCTTAGCATCGGTATTATGAGTGCGAAATTAGGTTTCAATGTGACGGTTCATATGTCAGCAGACGCCAAAGAATGGAAAAAAGATTTATTAAGAAGTAAAAATGTAAATGTTATTGAATATGAAGCTGATTATAGTAAAGCAGTAGAGGAAGGAAGACTGCAAGCAGAAGCTGATCCTAGCTGTTATTTTGTAGATGATGAAAATTCACATGATTTATTTTTAGGATATGCAGTAGCAGCGTCTCGTTTACAAAAACAATTAGAAGAGTTAGAGATTGTAGTAGATGAAGAACACCCTTTATTCGTTTATCTCCCGTGCGGGGTAGGTGGTGGGCCTGGCGGAGTAGCATTCGGCTTAAAGTTATTGTACAAAGACAATGTGCATTGTTTCTTTGCTGAACCGACACATTCCCCGTGTATGTTACTCGGTTTAATGACAGGGCTTCACGATAAAATTGCCGTTCAAGATATCGGTATTGATAATGTAACGGATGCGGATGGGCTTGCAGTAGGAAGACCGTCTGGATTTGTCGGTAAAACGATGGAACCATTTTTGAGTGGAAATTACACAGTAAGTGATGAAGAGTTGTATAGATTATTAAAAGAACTGGCTGATACTGAAAATATTTATTTAGAGCCTTCGGCGTTAGCGGGTATGATAGGACCGTTGAATGTATGTAAAGCTGAAAATGAGTATTTACAAAAACAACAGTTAACAGAGAAGGTGAAGAAAGGTACTCATATTGTGTGGGGAACTGGTGGGAGTATGGTTCCAGAAGATGTGATGAATGGGTATTATAAGAAAGGTTTTGAATTAACAATATAAGAAAAATGAGGCTAGTTGTAGCCTCATTTTTTATTTATATGGTATATCTAAAAAGTCATGGATGAAAATAGGGAGGAGTAAATTATTATTCCGAGTGTAAATAAAAGCGGATAGCAAATGTCCAACAAGACCAGAGTTTACCCAGTCACCTATTCCTTAAGGAGTGTCTCCTAAAATTATAGGGATAAATGAATGAGCAATCCCGAAAAATTGGCCAAAGGTAGCCTCTAAATATAATTTCCTCTTCGAAACCAATATTAATTAAATAGTAATAGAGGTAATAGAACATTTCTAATTGAAATCCATTTTCTTTTATTTATATACGTATATAAATAAAAGAAATACACCAATTAAGAGGGAAGATTTCAATCCCTTTTTTCTAAAACCAATACTTGATAACGTTTGTTTCGATTTTTTCAAGATGAAGAGTAATAAGATTACGATAGGTATTTGATGTAAAGTAATTCCTAAAACCGCATAGAGACACGGGTGTGAGATCGAAAAGTGTGAATGTTTCATTGATGGAGAATGCCAAAAGTTCATTAGAAAATAAAAGTATGCCAAATAAATAGCGATAAAGAAAATAGCAATTAAACCATCTTTTTTGTTTGAAAATTGAAATGTTTCACCTTGGAATATACTTTTTTTGAGAATAGATAATTTGTTGGAAAACATCTTCAATCGTTCCTATCTATTATGGGGTTATATAGATAGTTTAACGTATAGAATTATGCAGAGGATGTTATGATTTTGAAAAAATGTAAAAATTTAACCTGAATGATTTTAAGGTATGTGAAAGGTAGGCTTGAAGTATTATAAATTCTTTGTTATTTTCACAATAGTTCTTTATAGTATATATAAAGGATAACTAATATCAAATAAATATAACAAAAAGCTTTATTTTACATAATAAGAGGATGTGTATACGATGTCATTGCAGACTAAATATATAGCGGGTATTTCGCTTGGGGTTATGGGCGTAGGTTTTGCGGCTTCGATCCCTTTTCAAGGAACGGTAGCTGGGGAGATTATTCAAGGGGGATTTGAAGCTGGGTTAGTTGGTGGACTTGCGGATTGGTTTGCGGTTACAGCTTTATTCCGTCATCCGTTGGGAATCCCAATTCCGCATACAGCTTTATTACCTAAAAATCGGAAGCGGGTAACAAAGGGGCTCGTTTCTACGTTAGAAAATGAATGGCTGACGAAGGAAAGTATTACAAGTAAAGTGAAAGAAATGCAGTTAGCACAAATGGTGCTGCAAATTGCTGAGAAAGAGTTACAATCAGATGCTGTGAAAAAAGGAATTGTAACAATTGCGGAGAAAGCGATTCTTCAAATAGATACAGAAAAATTAGCTGTTATTATTGAAAAAGAATTAAAAACGTATTTGCATACAATTAACACAAGTAACATTTTACAAGTGCTTGTTGATCAATTAGTTGTGCAAGAATATGATGAAAAGACACTTGATTACATACTAGTAAAGGTGAAAGATTGGACAGCGCAAGATGAAGCTCGTTATCAGCTCGGAAGCTTAGGAATGAAGGCGATGGAAAATATAAAAGTAGATGGATTCTTGCAGTTTACTTTGAAATCATTTATGAATATTGTAGATGAAGATAAAATTGGAGGCATTTTGCAGAAATTTATTATTAGCAATATTAACAGCTTACAAGATGCTGATAATAGCACAAGACAACTTATATTAGCGAAGATTCGTCAAGAAATTATAAATGTGAAAGAAAATGAAGCTTTACTACAGGAATTAGAAAATTGGAAAGAAAAGTGGATTGCAAATTGGGATGCTACTGACAAAATAAAAGAGATGCTGGAGCAAGTACAACAAAGAGCAGTTACCTTTGTAAACAATGAAGAATTTGCTGATAAATATGTTATTCCATTTTTAAAAACACAAATGAATAAAATAAAAGAAGACGAAGTGACGGTTCAAAAAATAGAAGATTGGTTACAAAAGCAAGTTGTCACACTTGTTGAAAAGAATCATTCGAAAATCGGAAAACTTGTGCAAGAAAACCTTGATAAACTAGACGATAAAACATTAATTGAAATGATTGAAAATAACGTCGGTAAAGATTTGCAGTGGATCCGAGTGAACGGGGCTGTGTGCGGATTTATGATTGGGTTAATTTTAGAAGGAATTAAAGCGATTATATGAGAAAAACCTTCCACAATTGTGGAAGGTTTCTTATTTTTCGATAACACTCATATTTATATTGTAAGCTTTCTCAATATTTAATTTGTACGTCCCATTTCCTGTTTTTATCGAGTTTTTATACCAATGCTCTTGCCCGTTTAATTCTGGATTTTCTTCTGAAGAATTATTTTCTTTTTTCGTTAAATCTTCTACTTGTTCCCAAGGTGTGTTCCCGTGAGCTTCTTTTTTGTTTGTTATGGCGATTAAAGATACATCACTTTCTTTTGCTAAATGAACAGATACATTTGAACTTTCTTGTACAAACCAATTATTTTGTAATTGACCTGGATAAAGAGATAGCTCGTTATTTGAAGCTCGAATCTCTACATTTTTATTTTGCGGAAGAACGAGTGTTTGTTTCACCTGTGGTGCTGAGTTAAATAACGTATGCTGAACTGGTAATGATTTTAAAGTTACATACATCGTTTCTCCAGCTGTTTGAATTGAAAGGAAATCCTCTTGTTTTAAATTGATTTTTTCATTTGCTTTCGTCGTCATTTCATATGTTCCAAGAAGATGAATTTGATTTGTATCATTTCCCTCTATTGTTAGAGGGTGATGCCCCGCATCCACTACGATTTTTTTGATAGATTCAGGTATATCAAGTTGTCCGTCTGGAATATTACTCGTTTGCCTAGTTGTGTTAATAGAATGACGAACTTCTTCTAGTAATCCAGTTGATAATAAACAGTAAAAAGCAATTCCAACACTTCCTAAAACTCCGATAAAGAAAATACTAAAAATATCATATTTAATAAATGAATGTTCCTTCTTAGAAAATAGAAGGTATAGTAAAATTTCAGCGCCAAGTATGATAAGTAAAACAGGCCACCATGCTGTTAATGTATCCAATACTTGAGTGCCCTTAATGACTGAAAATAGTAAGAAACAGCCTAATGTAATAATGGAAAGCCCCATTGAGAATGTTCCAACGCGCCATGTTCTCATTCTTTTGTACCACCTTTGTTTTCTTTATTTCCAAGTAATAATTTAAAGCCGCCACCAATTAAAAGGAGAGCAACGATAGAGGTTTGGAAATAGCGATAATATATTTCGCTAAGATGAATATTAAATATAGTTACAAAATAATCATTCAAAATAGGAAGGACTGTTTGATCTAATAAATAATAACCACCGAGTGTAATTAACCCAATGCCGATCCATCTTTGATGATTTATAAAATAATCGATAATTGGTTCGTCATGAACTCGTTCTTTTCCGTATTTTGCTGTTTGCTGTAAAGCATCAAAAAAGCTATAAAACCAAATGATTGGTACTAAAAATAAAAACGCAGAGAGTCGTAATAAATCGAGTAAATAAATAGATAGTAAAAAGGCTGCCATAAGCTGAAGACCACGACGTTGTAAGCCTAAATACATATGTCCTGCTCCAGGAAACATCGCTAAAATAGAAGCGAATGTTTTACTTTTCTTCCCTTGTTCTCGATGCTCTTCAAAGTCTTCAAAAATAGTACGATCAACTAATTGCTCGCCACGTTCTTTTTTCTGAAGTTGTTGAACAACGTCGAAGAAGTTATAAATCCATAAAACAGGTAACGTAATAAGGAAGATAAGGAAACTTCCTTGAGATGTTAATAATGTAACAAATATAATCATGCTGCCTAAGCCTGCGCAAGCGACTAAAAATGTAAGACCTCGTTGCATAAGCCCTAATTGGAAATGTCCAAGTCCAGGGATGACGGATAAGAGAATGATATAAAATCGTTCGCTCTCTTTAGAGGACTCTGTAAATTGTCCGGCTGCTTGTTTTTTCGATTGATTTATAATAGTGAAAATTAAATCCATTAAGTTGATTACCCATAACATTGCTAGTAAAAATAAAGAAAGAAAAGCAATATTACGCTCTCCTAATGCTATTGTACAAAATGCTGCAAAGATAAATAGAAATAAAGATCCTCCGCTATATAGAATGAAACGTCCAATCTTCTTTAAATATAGATGTCCAAGCCCAGGAATTAGCCCTAACACAAGCGCTAAAAAAGGGTTTTTATTCATGCTTTAAACCTCCGTCCTTTTTTGATGTGTGCACTGTTTTGTTTACAATTTGTTGTGAGATGGAAGTCTCATTATGTCTCGAAGATTTTTCGAAATTAGATGTCGCTGTGAAAATATAATGAAATAAACCACTTACCATAAAAATAATTGTAGCCGCAGTCGCAATGATGTAATGAATGATTGTGCGCTTTAGCTGGTTCGATTTCATAGTTTCATTAGATTGTAGCGTTTCAAAATTAATTTGTGCCATAACTTCGTTTGCAAATGAATCATCATTTATCATTGGAAGGTTTTCATTTTGTTCATCAATACTTTCCATATAAATTGCTAAACAATGATCACATTCATAGAGATGTTCTTCCATAGATTCACGTTTATTGTTTGATATAAAATCTAATGTATAATTGCGCCAATCTTCTTTTGAATAATGCATCATAGAAACTCTTCCTCCTTCCAATGTTTTTTAATCCATTTTCTTGCCCTATACAGTTTCATTTCGACTGTTTTCACTTCGATGTTTTCTTGCAATGCAATTTCTTGATAGCTTTTTTCCTCTAAGTAATGTGCGAGAACGACGTCACGGTAATTCTCAGGAAGTTCTCTTAGTTTTTGAGCAATCAATAGTCTTTGCTCTTTCGTCAATAATAAAGCTTCGATATTATGAGAAGACTTTATATTTTCTTCAGTTTCTTTACATAAGGAGAGTTCTTCGTTTTCTCTAGCGTTCTTCCTCTTATAATCAATAGCGTGATTGGTAGCAATACGTGCCATCCACGTTTTTAATCCGCGAAATTGATAATTAGGGAGAGAGGCGTGAATTTTTACGAATACTTCTTGTGTCACATCTTTAGCATCTTCTTCATGTCTTAAAATAGAAAATATAACTTGGAAAATATAATGACGATACGTTTGTACAAGGATGCGAAAAGCATGCTCACTTCCTTGCTGTGCTTTTTCAATTAATTGTTTTTCCTCAATCGCTTTCTCCCTCCTTTTTGACGCATTCTATTATATAGACGTAAGAAACGATAAGTCACCCTACACATGTTATAAAAAAAGAATAATATATTTTTAGCAGGAGGGCTATATGAAAAAGGTGTGAAAAAATGGTAAAGAGAAGTATATAATGAGCAAGAAGGAAATGTTACACAGAGAAAGGATGTGAATGTTAGTAGGGGAAAGGCCATACTAACAAACATGAAAATTAAAATATTAATAGCCGATGATAATTCTTTTATTAGAGAAGGCATGAAAATTATTTTAAATACATACGAAGAGTTCGAAGTGTTAGATACTGTAAATGATGGAAAAGAGGCTGTAGCGTATTGTAAAAAGCATGAAGTTGATATTGCTCTTTTAGATGTTCGTATGCCAAACATGAACGGGGTAGAGGCGACGAAGTTAATTTGTGAAGAGACAAAAACGAAGCCTCTCATTTTAACGACATTTGATGATGATGAATATATTTTGGACGCAGTAAAAAACGGAGCGAAAGGTTATTTATTAAAAAATAATGATCCAGAGCGTATTCGTGATGCAATAAAAGGTGTATATAACGGCCAAACTGTTATGCAAGATGTAGTGCTTGATAAAATTAAGTCTAATTTAATGGAAAGTAAAGAGGAAGAATCTAAAATTGATAAGAGCCTTTTTACAGAAAGAGAGCTTAGTATTATCGCACTAATTGCGAAAGGTTTCTCAAATAAAGAAATTTCGAAGCAACTTTTCATATCTGAAGGAACAATCGCAAATTATATTACATCAGTTTTGGGGAAAACTGGACTAGAACATCGCACGCAAATTGCGATTTATTACTTAACAGGGAAAGTAGATTAATGTTATGGAATTTTGGTTAACTGTAAGTAAATTAATTGTCTTTTTATATATAGTGTTCAGCTACATTCATTTAAATGTTACGAACTTACCATGGATTATACTTACTTTACTTATATATCTTTCTATAAATGTGATGATTTCTATATTGAAAAAAGATACGTACAATAAGATTTTAATCTGCGTATCAGTTGGCGTAGTTATGTTATTTACGTGGAGGGTTCATCCGTTTTTTATTTTGTTTTTACCTTTGAACTTATATGAAATTGCAAATTATTATATAGAAAAGAAATGGTTAATCTTTTTCATTATGGTCCTTCCTATTATTTTTATAGGTGAAGGTATTCAAATGACGTATGGACTTATTAGTGTATTTTGTTTTTTTTCCTTAACGATAGCCCACTGCTATATAGCGCGATTATTAAAACTCGAAATGCAAAATGATAAAATGAGAAAAGACATACAAAGACTTACGAAAAGTTTAAATGAAAATAAAGATTACATAAGGCAATCAGAATACACATTTAAGTTAGAGGAGAGAAATCGATTATCTCAAGAAATTCATGATAAAATTGGTCACTCGATGACGGGTGCACTTATTCAAATGGAAGCAGCAAAGAGATTAATGGAAATAGATAAAGTGAAATCTGCTGAGTTATTACAAAATGCAATTCATATTTCGAAAGATGGGATTGAAAGCATTCGGATTACATTGAAAAATATGAAGCCACCAACAGAGCAAATTGGCATTCATCGTATGAAATTGTTCATAGAGGAATTTGCCGGTAAGCATGATGTGAACATTCCTTTCGTATATAAAGGAAACTTAGATATGATTTCTCCAATTCAGTGGAAGATTATCGGTGAAAATGTTACGGAGGCGTTAACAAATACGATGAAATATGCTGACGCGACAGTCATCTCAATAGATATTCATGTACTTAACAAGGTGGTTAAAGTACAAGTGAAGGATAATGGTAAGGGGGCAGCTCTTATTAAAAAAGGCCTTGGTATTATGGGGATGGAGGAGCGAACAGCGTCTGTAAACGGTAAAATTATTGTAGATGGGACAAGTGGTTTTTCAGTAACAATGTTGTTGCCGATATAAGGGAATGGGGCGAGGATGAATCATCTCATATGAAAAAAGTGAATAATCTCATGTGAAAAGAATGAACTTCTGCACTGAGCAGGTTCATTCTTTTTGTTTATAATAACAGTAGAGAAACCGAAATAGGGGTGAAATGATGAACACATTGGAAATTAAAAATTTAACGAAAAAATTTGGTGATTTCATCGCGGTAGATAATATGTCTTTATCTATTAAAGAAGGAGAAATATTTGGATTTTTAGGGTCGAATGGTGCTGGTAAGAGTACAACAATTAATATGATTGCTGGCTTGTTAAGAAGTAATGAAGGTGAAATTAGCATACTAGGAAAAAATATAAAGAAACATAATCGATTTGCGAAAATGAACATCGGTATTGTTCCGCAAGATATAGCAATATACGAAGAGCTAACTGCCTATGAAAATGTGAAATTCTTTGCCGGATTGTACGGATTGAGAGGTGCTGAACTAAAAGCGAGAGTAGAGGAAGCACTTCAATTTGTGGGGCTTAGTGATAAACATAAAAGTTACCCGAAAAACTTTTCTGGCGGGATGAAAAGAAGGCTGAATATCGCTTGTGCAATCGCTCATAGACCGAAGTTAATTATTATGGATGAGCCGACAGTTGGAATCGATCCGCAGTCAAGAAACTATATTCTTCAGTCTGTCCGAAAACTAAATGAAATGGGAAGTACAATTATTTATACGAGTCACTACATGGAAGAGGTAGAAGAAATTTGTACGAAAATTGCAATTGTTGATCACGGTAAAGTGATTGCAGAAGGAACGAAAGAACAGTTAAAAGCGATTATTACCGATACGAAAGACATTTGGATTGAAGTGAAGTCAGTAGAAAATCTAGACGTTGAAAAATTAAAAGAGATAAACGGTGTGAAAGCTGTTCAAATTGAAGAGAACGTAATTAAAGTAAATTCTGATGCAGGATTAAATAATTTAAATAAAATTATTCAACACTTTATTAATCATGATATTGAAATTCGTTCATTAGAAGAGCAGGCTCCGAATTTAGAAACAGTATTCCTTACATTGACCGGAAGAAACTTACGAGATAAATAAAGTGATTGTAAGAATAGGAAAAGGGAGGTTCATCGATTGAACATCTTCAATATTGCAGTTATGCACATTAAAAGAGATTTCAGGGACGTAAGAACTTTAGTTTTTATGTTAGCATTTCCGATTGTGCTTATGCTTGTATTAGGAACAGCGTTAAGTAACGCATTTAATAGCGATAGTCATTCGATTAAAGATATACAAGTGCTTTATAAAGATAAAGCGGGAAGCACGTTTTCTCAATCATTTGAAGCATTTACGAAAGAGGTCGATAAATCGGGTATCCATTTTAAAAAAGCTTCCGAAGGTATAGATGGGAAAGAAGAAGTGAAGCAAAATAAATATGCTGCATATGTAGAATTGAATAAAGATGGTGCGACATTTTACGGAAGCGACAGAAGTAGTATTGAAGGAAGTATTGTTGAAGGAATGCTTACGACATTTGTTGATAAGTACAATGTAGCGGCAGAAGTTGCAAAAGTAGATCCAAGTAAGGTTAGCACAGTTATTTCAAATGGAAATCATAATGATTATATTAAAGAAACATCTTTACAAGCTGCTAAAAAACCAGGTTCTATGGATTACTATGCGGTTGTAATGACGACAATGATTGCATTGTATGCTGCAATGGGGGCGAGTTTTTTAATTCGAGGAGAACGAGTACGTAAAACAGGAGATCGTTTAATTGCAGCACCTATAAGTAAGGCTGAAATTTTCATTGGGAAAGTGCTCGGTAGTCTTGTAGCAAATGCACTTTGTCTATTACTCGTCGTTATATTTAGTAAATTTGTTTTTCAAGCGAATTGGGGCGACCATCTTGGAATTATATTTATTATTTTACTAACAGAAGTCTTTCTAGCAATTAGCTTCGGTTTAGGGATCGGATATATTACAAAAACAGGTGAGGCATCTAGAGCAATTATTATGGTTGTTGTGCAATTAGCTTCTATTTTTGGTGGTGCTTATTTCGTAGTGGAAGAAAATGTCGTTACGAATTTATCGCCATTAACGTGGGCCAACACAGCCATTATGAAAATTATTTATGCAAATGACATAGGAGCAGCACTGCCGGTTATTTCTTTAAATCTTGGAATTTCAGCAATCTTTTTATTAATTGCGATTATCGCATTACGTAGACGGGAGGGGCTGTAATATGAAAGATATTTTATGGCTCATACGAAAAACATTAGCTGCGCTTTTAAAAAATAAAAAAGGATTATTGCTTATTGTAAGTTTGCCGATAATAGGAACACTCATTTCTTTTTCAATATATGGGAATGTAGGGCAAGGAACGTTAAATATTGGGGTTATAAATAAAGAAAATCAGCCTATCGCAAATGATACAGTGAAATTTTTAGAAGGACTCAATCATGTAAATATTAGTAAAATTAAGGAATCTGAAGTGGAAGATAAACTCACTTCAAAAAAACTTGATGGTGTTGTTACATTACAGTCTGGTTTTTCCGAAAGTGTTCGAGCAGGGAAACCGAGTCATATTGAAGTTTCATCGATTAAAGGTGATCAAGTAACAGTATTTATAAAATCATATTTATATAACTATGTTGATAATATCACTGCGATTAGTAAAGTGGCAGGGGCGGATCAAAGTACGTTTGATAGTATGTACGCTGGTTATCAAAAAGGTTCATTTAAAGTAAAAGCAGAGACACTTGAAGATACTTCGAAAAATAAGGATATGACAAATCAAACGATTGGTTATCTTATCATGTTTATGCTATTTTCGGCAGCGAATTTATCTGGAATTATTTTAAAAGAAAAAGAGAACAGAACGTATTTTAGATTATTATCGACACCGATAGATGGAAAGAAATTTATATTATCTAATGTCGCGGTGAATATGATTATACTAACAGTGCAAATTGTAATTGCCGTATTATTTATGAAGTATGTTTTTCATACAAATATAAATATGCCTTTCACAGTGATGATTGGTGTACTCATGATATTTGCTTTAATCGCAATTGGTTTATCTTTAGTAATTGTGTCTTTTGCGAAAAATTCAACTGCTTCAAATGCGATGCAAAATGTCGTCATTGTACCGACATGTTTATTAGCGGGATGCTATTTCCCATATGATATCATGCCGAAAACGGTACAAAAAATAGCTAATTTTTTACCGCAACGCTGGCTAATGGACACGATTACGAAATTACAGCAAGGAATTCCGTTTTCAGATTTGTATTTAAATATTTTAATCTTATTCGCCTTTGCGATAGCATTCTTCTTAATTGCGATTTATAAGTTTGGAAGAAATAATGATGCAAGGAACTTCATTTAATGAAAAGGTGTGGCGCAATGCCACACCTTTTTTGTATTCGTAATTTAAAGTATCTTTTGTAATATAGGAATGCTTTTGTAGAGCACTTCGTTATGTGAAGCATGCACAACATATCTATTTCCCTCTAGAAGAAAAACGCTATGTAGAACAGCGTTACCATCACCATGTTTTGTAAGTACATCACCGACGACTTTTCCGTCTGTCCATTCCAGTTTTGAATGTGAAGGGACGACTTGTAAATATTGAATCGTTTCTACTCCATCTCCTGCAATGAGTGTAGTTTCAATATTTCTTTTCTCTATAATAAATCTATTTGCATTTAATGTATCGAGGAATGGATTTTTCGTTTTCATCTTGTTATAAGGAAGAAATGTAATAGAAGAGCCGGATCTTATAAATAAATAATTTCCGTAATCTTTACAAGGAATAACATCTTGTAATCCTGGAAAGTAACGGTGTATCGCTTCAACTCTATTCATTTTGTGTAAGGTGCTTACGTAGTGAATGTATTGTTCCATATAAAAATGAACGATATTTATTTTAGAAGATGTATGTACTGGGAGAGCACCTCCAGTCCAATAACTATAATTGGGGGGAGATCCAGCGTTTGGTGTACAGAGTATAATAAGTTGCTCCACATCATTTTCATATTCTTCACTTTGAACGTAAGAACGTGCAAGAAGTCCACCCATACTATGACAAACTAAATTTAGTTTGTCGCACCCTGTAAATTTTTTAACATAGGCAATTGTTTTTAATAAATATTTTTGAGTGGAAAAAGCAATACGCTGACGCCAGTCATAAAAACAGATAAACAAGTTTTTATTTCGTTCATAGCCGATACTTTCTAACATCATAATGAATGGTTCATAAATAAACGAAGAAAGCCCAAAGTTCCAATTACCGGTACCAGGAATAATAATATTACTCATTGAACCGAAAAGTCCTGGGATAAAAACAATAGGGATTTTTCCTTTTCTCATACTCTTCTCTCCTTTACCTGTTTAACATCGATAAAAATTAAGAACTACATTTCGTATGAAAACATATTTAAATGAAACACTACGGAGTAGAACGTAAATTGAGCGGAAGGAAATTAAAATGATTAAAAAAATATTGCGAGTTACTTCTATTATTATTGCTATTTTCGTTTTTATTTTAATTTGGATGCATATCGATGTTATCCTCGGCAGGAAAATGGAAGTTGGGAAAAATATGCCGACAGAGTATGCACCTCATTATAGTGACTTTCAATTATATGTAGAAGGAAAGTCGTTTTATAAACAGTTGTTTACGGACGTAAAGGAAGCAAAACAATCTATTTATACTTACTTTTATATTCTCTCTGATGACAAAAGTAGTCATACATTTTTAAACTTATTAAAAGAAAAAGCGAAAGAAGGAGTAAACGTATACTTATCGGTGGATTTAATTAATGATTTATCTTTTGAAAGAAAGATGAAAAACGAATTGCGGGAAAGTGGTGTACATTTTACATATAGTAGAAAACCTGAATTACCATTCGGATTTTATTCTCTTCATCATCGGAATCATCGCCGTATTACAACGATTGATGGGGAAATTGGTTATACGGGTGGATTTAATATGGGAGATGAATATTTAGGGAAAGATAAACGATTTGGATATTGGCGTGACTATCATGTGCGGATAAGAGGAGAAGGAGCAAAAGATTTAGAAGAACAGTTCGCTTTAGATTGGAAACGAGATGCGAAAGAAGATATAAAGAGAAGTACAAATAAGCCTAGTAAAGGGAATACATTACATACTATGGCCAGTTACAATGGGCATCATGTTGCTGAAAAATATGTAGAGTTAATAAAACAAGCGAAGCATTCGATTGTCATTACAACACCTTATTTTATAGCGAGAAATAAAGAATTAATGAATGCTCTAATTGGAGCACAAAAACGTGGTGTTACAGTAAAAATCCTTTGGTCATATAAACCAGATATTCCTCTCATTAAAGAGGCGGCATATCCATACATACGTCAAGCTGTTAATAATGGGATTACGGTATACGGTTATAAAAAAGGGATGTTTCACGGAAAGTTAATGCTAATTGATAATGAATTAACTGTTATCGGTACAACAAACATTACTGCACGTAGTTTCTATATAAATGATGAGATGAATTTATATATTCATGGTGGACAAATTGTAGCACAAGTTAACGAAGCGCTAACGCAAGACTTTCATGATTCGAAAAAGATGACAAAAACGTTTTTTGATAACTTATCTTTTTGGGAGCGGTGTAAGGAGAAAGTGGCGGGATTGGTGGATTTTTATTTATGATGATTAATGAGGAAAGGGTGTCTACAAAAGACACCCTTCTGTTGATAGGAAAAATTATTATTCATGCACAAGCATCGAAGCATCATCATTAATCAATGTCCCTACATGTTCTCCTAAACATATTTTCTTCATCACTCCAGGCTCATCAAAGTTAAATACATGTGCCGGCAAATTGTAGTCCCGAGCAAGTAATAAAGCCGCCTGGTCCATTACTTGTATGTTCTGCCTAACAACATCGTTATAGTTCAGTTTTCTATACATTTTCGCTGATTTATTATGTTTTGGATCACTTGTAAAGACACCGTCTACTCCTTGTTTTGCTACTAAAATGGCGTCACTATTCATCTCAATGGCTCTTTGTACACTTGGGTAATCTGTCGTAACGAATGGCTGCCCGTTACCGCCTCCAAAAATGATGATATAACCGTTATCTAAATGGTGGACTGCGCGTAGGCGAATATAAGGCTCAGCTACTGCATTAAAAGGGATGGAAGTCATAACGCGTACTTCTTTATCAGTTTTGCTAGTTAGAACGCCGCGAAGCATTAAACTATTAATAATTGTACCTAAAGTACCAATATTATCAGCTTCTACACGGTCAATTCCCCATTCCTCAGCTAGATGCCCTCTAAAAATGTTACCGCCGCCAATGACGATGGAGACCTCGATACCTAAATCAACAATCGATAAAATTTCATTTGCAATATGTTCTAATCGTTTGGAGTTAAAGCTATTTCCCGATTGATCGGCAAGTGCTCCGCCGCTTAATTTAATTAAGACACGTTTATATGGCTTCATAACAATTCCCCCTATATAGATTGCAATAAAAAAGGAACAAAGGCGAATGCCTTTGTTCCTTTTTAAGAAAATGAAATAGAAAAGAAATAGATATGATGAACTTCTTCACGTGATTTTTCATAACATCCACTCCTTTTCATCTCCATTTATTTTGAATACGTATATCTTTTAGATTATACGAAATAATCTGATGTTTTATCAAGGTTATTTTATTTCTTTTTTATAAAAAGTGTCAATGAATATTATAAGAAAAAAATTCGAATTTTTTGTGACAAACTTGTAGGTTTTTGTATGATTTTGTAGGTTCGCCTATATGATGTGTCAGTAAGCTTTTATAAATACGAAATGAAAGCGTTCGCATGAAGGGGATGAACATAAATGAAAAAATTCGGATTGGCAACACAAATTTTTGTCGCACTTGTTTTAGGGATTGTAGTAGGGGCAATCTTTTATGGCAATAAAACGGCGATTTCTTATATCACACCAATTGGGGATATATTTATTCACTTAATTAAAATGATTGTAGTACCGATTGTTATTTCAGCATTAATTGTTGCGGTAGCTGGTGTAGGAGATATGAAAAAGCTTGGGAAACTGGGCGGTAAGACAATTCTTTATTTCGAGATCATTACGACGATTGCTATTTTAATGGGATTACTCGCAGCGAATATATTCCAACCAGGTACTGGCGTTGATATGGATAATTTACAGCAAAGTGATATTTCTTCTTATAAACAAACAGCAGATGCTACAGAGAAGAAAGGTTTTGCTGAAACGATTGTTCATATTGTACCGAAAAATATATTTGAGTCTATTACACAAGGTGACTTATTACCGATTATATTCTTCTCAGTACTATTCGGTTTAGGAGTTGCGGCAATTGGAGAAAAAGGAAAGCCTGTTTTTAACTTTTTTGAAGGTGTACTCGAAGCGATGTTTTGGGTTACAAATCAAGTTATGAAATTTGCACCATTTGGTGTATTCGCATTAATTGCTGTTACGGTTGCAAAATTTGGTGTGTCCACACTACTTCCTTTAGGAAAACTAGTGCTAGCTGTATACGTAACTGTTATACTATTCGTTGTGATTGTATTAGGTATTAATGCACGAATGGTAGGAGTAAACATTTTTACATTAATGAAAATTTTAAAAGAAGAACTTATTCTTTCATTTACGACAGCAAGTTCAGAAGCTGTTTTACCTAATATAATGAGAAAGATGGAAGAGTTCGGTTGTCCAAAGGCAGTTGCCTCTTTCGTAATTCCGACAGGTTATACATTTAACTTGACTGGGTCAGCTATTTATCAAGCGTTAGCGGCATTGTTTGTTGCACAAATGTACGGTATACACATGTCACTGACAGAGCAAATAACGTTATTATTCGTTCTCATGTTAACATCCAAAGGTATGGCAGGAGTTCCAGGGGCATCATTCGTTGTTGTATTAGCAACGTTAGGATCAATGGGATTACCGCTAGAAGGCATCGCATTAATTGCGGGAATTGACCGTATTTTAGATATGATTCGCTCAGCTGTCAATGTATTAGGAAATGCATTAGCTGCCATTGTTATGTCGAAGTGGGAAGGCGAATTCGATGATGAGAAAGCAAAACAATATGTAGAAACAGTCAAACAAACAAAAGCAGCATAAGAAATCGTTAAGGAGTGAAGAATCATGGCAACATTAACTGAAGCTAAAAATGGAGTACGAATTGAAAAAGATTTTTTAGGTGAAAAAGAAGTGCCAAATTATGCGTACTACGGTGTACAAACAATGCGTGCAGTAGAGAATTTCCCAATTACAGGATACAAAGTCCATGAAGGTTTAATTAAAGCGTTAGCAATTGTAAAAAAGGCGGCAGCACTTGCTAATGCAGATGTAGGAAGATTGGAATTGAAAAAGGGTGGTGCTATCGCAGAAGCATCACAAGAAATCCTTGAGGGGAAATGGCATGATCATTTCATCGTTGATCCAATTCAAGGTGGTGCAGGAACTTCAATGAATATGAACGCAAATGAAGTCATTGCCAATCGTGCCCTTGAATTATTAGGAATGGAAAAGGGAGACTATGATTATATTAGTCCAAACAGTCATGTAAATATGGCACAATCAACAAACGATGCATTCCCAACAGCGATTCATATTGCAACATTAAATGCATTAGAAGGCTTATTACAAACAATGGGTTATATGCATGATGTATTTGAATTAAAAGCAGAACAGTTCGATCATGTTATTAAAATGGGTCGTACACATTTACAAGATGCTGTGCCAATTCGTCTTGGACAAGAATTTAAAGCATATTCCCGCGTACTTGAACGTGACATGAAACGTATCAAGCAATCACGTCAACATTTATATGAAGTGAATATGGGAGCAACTGCAGTTGGTACAGGCTTAAATGCAGATCCAGAATATATTGAAGCAGTTGTAAAACATTTAGCTACAATTAGTGAACTACCACTTGTTGGTGCAGAAGATTTAGTAGATGCAACCCAAAATACGGATGCGTACACTGAAGTATCTGCAGCACTTAAAGTATGTATGATGAATATGTCTAAAATTGCGAACGATCTTCGTCTAATGGCATCAGGTCCACGCGTTGGATTAGCAGAAATTATGTTACCAGCTCGTCAACCAGGTTCATCTATTATGCCAGGGAAAGTAAACCCTGTTATGCCAGAAGTAATTAATCAAATTGCGTTCCAAGTAATTGGTAACGACCATACAATTTGCCTTGCTTCAGAAGCAGGACAATTAGAATTAAATGTTATGGAACCAGTACTTGTTTTCAACTTACTTCAATCTATTAGCATTATGAATAACGGTTTCCGTGCCTTTACAGATAATTGCTTAAAAGGAATTGAAGCGAATGAAGATCGCTTAAAAGAGTACGTTGAGAAGAGTGTAGGAATTATTACAGCCGTGAACCCTCATATCGGCTATGAAGCAGCGGCTCGCGTTGCGAAAGAAGCAATTGCGACAGGGCAATCAGTTCGAGAACTATGTGTGAAAAATGGTGTATTGTCACAAGCAGAATTAGAGTTAATTCTAGATCCATTCGAAATGACACACCCAGGGATTGCAGGAGCAACTCTTTTAAAGAAAAATTAAAAGAAGAGGGGGACAATCCCCTCTTTTTTGTTTACAATATAGAAATGTTATATATGAATAGAGGTAGGGATGTTATGAGTAAGTTTACAGTGGATTCTAATGGTTCGTTAGAAACGACATTAAGAGGAGCAGAAGTATTATCAACACCACTTTTAAATAAAGGGGTAGCTTTCACGCAAGAAGAAAGAGAAGAATTAGGTTTAAAAGGGTTATTACCGCCAGCAGTTTTAACGCTAGATGAACAAGCGCGTAGAGCGTATGAGCAATTTTGTTCTCAGCCGGATGATTTATTAAAGAATGTATACTTAACAGCGTTACATGATCGAAATGAAGTATTATTTTATCGTATTTTAACAGAGCATTTACGTGAAATGTTACCAATCGTATATACACCTACTGTTGGTGTAGCAATTCAAAGATATAGCCATGAATATCGTAAACCACGCGGTGTTTATTTATCAGTTAACGATCCTTCAGGTATTGAAGAAGCGTTCTCAAATATCGGTGCAACAGCTGAAAATATTGACTTAGTCGTTGTAACAGATGGAGAAGGCATATTAGGAATTGGTGACTGGGGTGTTGGTGGTATTAACATTGCGATTGGAAAGTTAGCTGTTTATACGGCCGCAGTTGGAATCGATCCTAGTCGCGTGTTACCTGTAATTTTAGATGTAGGTACAAACCGTGAGGATCTATTAAACAATCCGTTTTATATTGGAAATCGCCATCCACGTGTAACTGGTGAAGATTACGATGAATTTATTGATACATTTGTACAAGCTGTAGGCAATAAGTTCCCGAAAGCACTTTTACATTGGGAGGACTTCAGTTCTCGTAATGCACGAAAAATTTTAGATAAATATCGTCATGACGTATGTACGTTTAATGATGACATTCAAGGTACAGGTGCAGTTTCACTTGCTGCAGTATTATCGGCAGTGAAAGCTTCTGGTGTACCTTTAAATGAACACCGAGTAGTTGTGTTTGGTGCGGGTACAGCTGGAATCGGTATCGCAGATCAAGTGAGAGATGCGCTGGTTCGCGTAGGATTATCAGAGCAAGAAGCACATGAGCGTTTCTGGTGTATTGACCGTAACGGGTTAATTACAGATAATATGGAAGATCTTCTTGATTTCCAAGTTCCATATGCAAGAAAAGAAGCTGAAGTGAAGGATTGGAAACAAAGTGATGCTATCGGACTTGCTGAAGTTGTGAAACATGTAAAACCGACAATTTTAATCGGTACATCAACTGTTGCTGGTGCATTCAAAGAAGAGATTATTAAAGAAATGGCTTCTCATGTAGAAAGACCAATTATTTTACCAATGTCGAATCCAACGCCACTTGCTGAAGCGAAACCAGTAGATTTAATCGAGTGGACAGAAGGAAGAGCGTTAGTTGCAACAGGAAGTCCGTTTGATCCAGTTACATACAATGGTGTAACGTATGTTATAGGGCAATCAAATAACGCACTTATTTTCCCAGGGCTTGGTCTTGGTACAATTGTTGTGCGTGCAAGCGTAATGACAGACGGTATGTTTGCGGCGGCAGCAGAAGCGGTTGCAAGTATGGTAGATACAAGTCAGCCAGGTGCACCGATCTTACCAGAAGTGGAAGAGTTACGTAATATCTCTGAAATGGTTGCAATTGAAGTAGCGAAAGTTGCAGTTGCAGAAGGTGTTGCTAGAGAGAACTTAAGTGATAACGATATCAAAATTGCAGTGAAAGAATCAATATGGAAGCCTGAGTATCGTCAAATAAAAGCGGTAGAAAAGGTTAGAATATAGAAAAAAAGCCCGTTTATTATAATAAGCGGGCTTTCCGTTTACATTCTTGAAAAAATACATAGGAAGTGGCATCTTTGAATTGGAATCAATTATGGAAGAAAGATATATCTCTTTTAATTATTTTAATGATTGTTGTCCCAATTGCTGGAGAGCTAAATTTTCATCCTTTCAACGATACGTTTCGCGTTAGCTTTGGGACACCGCTTTTCTTCTTTTTATTACTATTTTTAAGAAGAATACCAGCGGCGGTTGCAGGTATTCTGGCCGGAATATCTGTAGTCTTATTCCGTGTATGTCTTGACTGGGTGTTGCAAGGGTCTTTTTATATGACAGAATCATTTTATTTGCGCTATCCTGTGTTCTTTTATTATTTTATTTATGGAAGTCTTTTTTCGCTTTGTAGGGTGAATAAGTTCCATCAGAAGCCAATTATAATTGGCTACCTTGGGATTACAATTGAAATTATTGCAAGTATGTCAGAACTTGCAATTTATCATATGGTAGTACTTGGTACCACGATAACAATTTCTGAAGTGAATAAGCTAATCATTATTGCTATTTTCCGTAGTTTCTTTGCGCTTGGTTTTTTAAATATGATGAATTTATATGAAACGAAATTAAAAGAATCACAAGTTCGAAAAGAAAATGAAAATATGTTGATGCATCTTTCTAACTTATATGTGGAATCTGTTCATTTGAAAAAAACGTTACAAAATGCGGAGTTAATTACACAAGAAGCGTATCAATTATATCGGAATTTACAAGCGAACGATGATTCAAGTAGTAAAACAGCATTGAAAATAGCGGGAGAAGTGCACGAAATAAAAAAGGATAATCAAAGGATTTTTGCGGGATTATCTAAACTGTTATTAGATAAAAATGTAGCTGAGTATGTAGAAGGACATGAGCTTGCGGAAATGATTGTGAGAATAAATGAGAAGTACGCTGAAATGTTGGAAAAAGAAATACGTTTTTCTAAACATATTGAAGGTGAGCATGCAGAATATCATGTGTATACGGTCTTATCAATTTTTAATAATTTAGTTGCAAATGCGGTTGAAGCAATTGAGGGTAGTGGTGCTATCATTATTAAGTTATATAAACTTGATAAACGTATATTTTTTGAAGTAATTGACGATGGGCCTGGTATTGTACAAAAATATAAGAAATTAGTATTTAAACCTGGATTTACTTCGAAGTATGATCAAACGGGAACACCATCAACAGGAATTGGACTTTCTTACATAAACGAAATGGTAACAGAGCTCGGAGGAGAAGTAAGATTGGAAGACCTGGAAACTGGCAGAGGGTGTAAGTTTGTAGTTTGTTTACCGGAGTGCAGTTTAAAGCAGGAAGGGGAATAAAGGTGTTTTATTATATCGTAGATGATGATGAAGTTTTCCGATCCATGCTTTCACAAATTATTGAAGATGGCGATCTTGGGGAAGTAATTGGAGAATCGGAAGACGGAGCTTTTATTGAAGCAGATCAACTAAATTTTAAAAAAGTAGATATTTTATTTATTGATTTATTAATGCCCATGCGAGATGGGATTGAAACAGTTCGCCATATTGCATCCTCTTTTTCAGGGAAAATCATTATGATCTCTCAAGTTGAATCGAAACAGCTTATTGGTGAGGCGTATACACTTGGTGTTGAATATTATATTACAAAACCATTGAATAAAATTGAGGTTATATCTGTTGTACGTAAAGTAATGGAACGTATTCGTTTAGAGCGCTCTATACATGATATTCAAAAATCATTGAATAACGTTTTCAAGTGGGAACAGCCGCAAGTTCGAAATGAGCCAATGCAAGAAGGAAAAAGAATAGCAGATTCAGGGCGCTATTTATTATCAGAACTTGGTATAGCGGGAGAGAATGGGAGTAAAGATTTACTTAGTATGCTGGAATATTTATATGGACAAGAAAAAGCACAAACATTTGAATTTGGATTTCCTGCTTTAAAAGATATCTTTCACCATATAACTATAAGGAAATTAGAGAGTATAGCTTCAGATACACATATAGATAAGGAGAGAAAAGCATCTGAACAAAGGGTACGTAGAGCGATTTATCAATCGTTAAATCACTTAGCTTCCCTTGGATTAACAGACTTTTCAAATCCGAAATTTGAAAGCTATGCTCCGAAATTTTTTGATTTCACTGTAGTTAGAAAACGAATGACAGAAATGACAAAGGAAGAAGTAGCAACTTCTGGACATACGCGAATTAATACGAAAAAGTTTATTCAAGTGTTGTATTTTGAGGCGAAACGGTTGATGGAGATAGAGTGAAAAAAGGTGCTTATAAATGAGCATCTTTTTTTATTAAATCTACATTTTATATTTTCTCGTAGAGCATGTAAAATGTTAGTTAAGAGAAACTGGTTTTAAATTAAGGAAGTGTCAAAACAATGGGTTTTACATTAAATAAATCGATTATTAAAGAAGTATGCGGAGAGACCTCATATAAAAGAGGCGAAGCTTATTATAAATCAAATAAAGTAATAATAAATCATTATGATGAAAATAAAGAAATTTGCGAGGCGACGGTAAAAGGGAACGAAGATTTTCATGTTACAGTAGAAAAAGCTAAAAAAGGTGATGTTGTTGCGAAATGTAGTTGTCCTTCATTAGCGTCTTTTCAAACGTACTGTCAACATGTTGCGGCAGTATTGATACAAATAAATTATAATCAGCAAACCGGTGGAATGTTGCCTATTAGTAGCGGAAACATGAGCAAAAATGAACAATTAACAAGCGGGATGTTTCAGTTGTTTGCAGAACAACCACTGAGGCCAAAAAGTAAACAACACCGTTTTGATACACGTGAAATACTTGATATTGAGTTTAATTGTACACCAGTAGTTACGAAAAATGGTGGGGCACTTCTTGGGGTTCAGTTGAAGATCGCCAAAACGTATTTCGTAAATCATATTAGAGAATTTCTTTCTAAAGTGGAGAAAAGAGAGGCTTTTAATTGTTCTAATGAATTTACATACACACCAGATGTACATAGCTTCAAGCAAGAAACGGATGCGATTATTCAGCAACTTATTAAAATGTATCATAATGAAAAAATGTATGAAGATACACTAGAAGTACACGCAAAACAAGATGATAGCATGATTTTAATACCGCCAGCTTCGTGGATGGATATGCTTTCTTTACTTTCTAAAACTGAGTGTGTGAGACTTAATCAAGATGGACAATCTTTTCACGGTTTACAAATTTCAAAAGGACTACTGCCTTTACATTTTGAGTTTAATAAAGGGAGTAACGGTGGGTTTACACTTTATATTGACGGCTTACAACAAGTAGAAGTAATGGATACGTATAGTTATGCTCTATTTGGAGGGAAACTGTATCAGTTGAATGCTGAGGATTGTAAGCGGCTTATCGAATTACAAAAAATGATGAATCGTTCTAGTAGTAACCAATTGTATATTCCAGCAGATAAGATGGAACACTTTGTAGCAAAAGTTGTACCAGGATTAATGAAGCTTGGTACTGTGCGAATTGATGAAGTAATATCAAATCGTGTTGAAACGCCTTCGCTAAAAGCAAAATTATATTTAGATCGAGTGAAAAATCGCTTGTTAGCAGGTCTCGAATTTCATTATGGAAACGTCGTGATTAATCCGTTAGAAGAGGATGGGCAGCCATCTGTTTTTAATCGTGATGAGAAAAAGGAAAAAGAGATTTTAGACATTATGAGTGAAAGTGCCTTTGCAAAGACAGAAGGCGGTTATTTTATGCATAATGAAGAAGCTGAGTATAACTTTTTATATCACGCTGTTCCAACGTTAAAAGGTTTAGTTGATATTTATGCGACGACAGCAATCAAATTACGAATTCATAAAGGAGATACAGCTCCTCTTATAAGAGTTAGAAGGAAAGAGAGAATTGATTGGTTATCATTTCGCTTTGATATAAAGGGTATTCCGGAGGCAGAAATCAAAGGGGTATTAGTCGCTCTTGAGGAGAAACGAAAATATTATCGTTTAGCAAGTGGTGCTCTACTATCACTTGAGAGTAAAGAGTTTAATGATATTAATCAGTTTATAAAAGAATCTAGTATTCGAAAAGAATTTTTAAAGGGCGAAGAAATAGATGCCCCTCTTATTCGTAGTGTGAAATGGATGAATTCATTGCAAGAAGGAAACGTATTAAGTTTAGATGAGTCTGTTCAAGAATTGGTAGAGAACATTCAAAACCCTAAAAAGCTGAAGTTTGCGGTGCCAAGTGGCTTAGATGCGATAATGAGAGAGTATCAAACATACGGATTCCAGTGGATGAAAACACTTGCCTATTATCGTTTTGGCGGCATTTTAGCTGATGATATGGGACTAGGGAAAACGTTGCAAAGTATTGCTTTTATAGACTCTGTTTTGCCGGAGATTCGAGAGAAGAAACTGCCTATATTAGTTGTTTCTCCGTCTTCCCTTGTCTACAACTGGCTTAGCGAGTTGAAAAAATTCGCTCCGCATATTAGAGCAGTTATTGCCGATGGAAACCAAGTAGAGCGCCGAAAACTTTTAAAAGATGTAACGAAATTTGATGTAGTGATTACGTCATATCCTTTACTTAGAAGAGATATAAGATTATATGCAAGACCGTTTCATACGTTATTTCTTGATGAAGCACAGGCGTTTAAAAATCATACGACGCAAACTGCGAAGGCAGTAAAAACGATTCAAGCAGAGTACCGTTTTGGATTAACGGGAACACCTGTAGAGAATTCATTAGAAGAGCTATGGTCTATCTTCCACGTTGTCTTCCCAGAATTATTACCGGGAAGAAAAGAGTTCAGTGATTTAAGACGTGAAGATATTGCGAAGCGCATAAAGCCTTTCGTGTTAAGAAGGTTAAAGGGAGATGTATTACACGAACTCCCAGAAAAAATAGAGCACTTACAATCATCAGAACTATTACCGGACCAAAAAAGGCTCTATGCCGCTTATTTAGCAAAGTTAAGAGAAGAAACGTTAAAACATCTGGATAAAGATACGTTACGTAAAAATAAAATTCGGGTTTTAGCTGGTTTAACGAGGCTTCGGCAAATTTGTTGTCATCCTGCTTTATTTGTTGATGATTACAAAGGAGGTTCAGCTAAATTTGAGCAGTTGTTAGAAATTTTAGAGGAATGCAGAAGTACAGGGAAGAGAATTCTTATATTTTCTCAATTTACGAAGATGCTTTCAATAATCGGACGTGAATTAAATCGTCAAGCAGTTTCATACTTTTATTTAGACGGGAGTACACCAGCGCAAGAACGTGTAGAGCTATGTAATCGGTTTAACGAAGGAGAAGGGGATCTATTTCTTATTTCGTTAAAAGCTGGTGGCACAGGACTAAATTTAACAGGTGCAGATACAGTTATATTGTACGACTTGTGGTGGAATCCAGCTGTTGAACAACAAGCAGCGGATAGAGCGTATCGAATGGGACAAAAAAATACAGTGCAAGTGATTAAGTTAGTAGCACATGGAACAATTGAAGAAAAAATGCACGAGTTACAAGAGAGTAAGAAAAATTTAATCGCTGAAATTATCGAGCCAGGAGAAGAGAAGTTATCTTCTATTACGGAGGAAGAAATCCGTGATATTCTTATGATTTAGTATGGAAAAAGCTATGCTTTCACAGAGATGAAAGCATAGCTTTTTTGTTGTAATAATTATATTTTGTTTTGTACAAAGTAAAGAGATAAAGTGAAACTTTAATCAGTGGGAGTTGTTCATCTCCCACTATTTATTTTATTTCTTTGTACCTTTACTTTTGTATGGTTTTGCAGCTTTCTTTTTCGCACTTGATTGCCAACGGTTCCATCCTTTACTTCCTGTACCTTGTCCTACACCTTTTTTCGGTTTTGCTTTCGTTTTACTCATATGATCACTCCGTTATATAAAAAATCTGATTTGATAATAGCCAATGTTTTAGAAAAATACTATCGATAAATGACTATGTTTGCTTTAAGTAAAAACAAACTGCTTGAATGCTATAGTATATCATGAAATTGCAAATAAACTGAAAGGAATTACAAATAAAATGAAAATAATAAGAAATACTGCGGATTCTATTTTTCGAACGATCACATTACTGGTTGTATATATGTTAGTTTCAGTTAGTGAAATGTTTTTTGTATTGAAGAGACAAAGGAAATAAAAATGTTATATTAAGAACAGTCGGTAAAGACATAAAATAAAGAATTGAAAAATATTTTAAAACTTTTTGTTGACTTTATCTATTTTTTGTATAGAATAATCATTAATAAAATGTTTCAGAGATGTGACAATAAAACGACTATGAAAGGACGAGTAGTAGTAGGATGTAGTTTAAGCGAGTCAGGGGCGGTGTGAGCCTGATACGAAGCCTATTATGAAGAACCTCCTGGAGTCGCTAACCGAAATCCTATATAGGAAAGTAGACTTAGCCGGGAACTTCGCCGTTACAAGAAGAACAGTATCGAGATTTTTTAATCTCCGTACTGTATAAGTGAGCAACCTCTGTTGCTAATTTGGGTGGTACCGCGGAACCAAAGTCTTTCGTCCCAGTTTTTTGGGAAAGAAGGGCTTTTTTTGTTGGCTTTTTTCCACAACATCCAAACATTTTAGGAGGAAACAAGCATGTATCAATCATTAATGACAGTAAGAGAGACTCAAATCGCAATTAAGGAAGTTAAAACATTTTTCGAGGATCAATTAGCAAAACGCCTTGAACTATTCCGTGTATCTGCACCATTATTCGTAACGAAGAAATCAGGATTAAACGATCACTTAAACGGTGTAGAACGTCCAATTGAGTTTGATATGTTACATTCAGGAGAAGAATTAGAAATTGTGCATTCACTAGCGAAGTGGAAAAGATTCGCATTACATGAATACGGATATGAAGCTGGTGAAGGTTTATATACAAACATGAACGCGATTCGTCGTGATGAAGAACTTGATGCAACACATTCCATTTATGTTGACCAATGGGATTGGGAAAAAATCGTTCAAAAAGAATGGCGTACTGTCGATTACTTACAAAAAACAGTACAAACAATTTATGGAATATTCAAAGAATTAGAAGATCACTTATTTGAAAAGTATCCGTTCCTTGGAAAGTATTTACCAGAAGAAATTGTTTTCATTACTTCTCAAGAACTGGAAGATAAATATCCAGAATTAACACCGAAAGATCGTGAACATGCAATTGCGAAAGAACACGGTGCAGTCTTTATTATTGGAATTGGTGATGCACTCCGTTCAGGTGAAAAGCACGATGGACGCGCATCCGATTATGATGATTGGAAATTAAACGGTGACATTTTATTCTGGCACCCAGTACTACAAGCTTCATTCGAATTATCATCAATGGGAATTCGTGTTGATAGTAAAGCACTTGATGAGCAATTAACGAGAACTGGTGAAGACTTCAAACGTGAGTATGATTTCCATAAAGGTATTTTAGAAGACGTACTACCATTAACAATTGGTGGTGGTATTGGACAATCAAGAATGTGCATGTACTTCTTACGTAAAGCGCATATCGGTGAAGTTCAATCTTCTGTATGGCCTGACGATTTACGTGAAGCTTGCAAGAAAGAAAACATTCATTTGTTTTAATATAAGTAAGAGGGAGAGTAGCTCAGGAATAGAGCTATCCTCCCTTTTTTATTGTTTAAACGAGTGGTTTACAGTGAGCTTTACTAATGGTTTCTTTCTTTTTTATATCCTTTTATGTAATAATTTGTTAAAGGAGGGGACGTTATGAGTTTAGGAGAACAACTTAAAAGATTACGAGAGTCAAAAGGGTTTTCGCAGGAAGGTGTCGCTAAAAAGATTGGTGTGACAAGGCAAGCGGTTTATAAATGGGAAAATGATAAAAGCTGTCCGGACATTGAAAATTTGATTTTGTTGAGTGAAATGTATAATGTTACGCACGATGAATTAATAAAAGGGAATCAAGATTCAAAAAAGAAAATACATATTGATGAAGAAGATGAGGATTTTGAGAAAGAGAATGAATTTGGTTTTTATATGGGGTTTGGATTGCTAATTATGAGTGCTTTCATTGATTATGAAAGAATGCAGGTTGTTGTATTAGGAGTTGCGTTATTCATGATGGTTTTTTACTCGGATGTGAAGAAAGTTATTTTGAATGAATATAGATCGTTTTTTCAAGGGAAAGAGAGAAAAGATATATGTGATAAGAAGTAAAGAGAGTCAGTTATATTTCCTAGGAAAGTGTATAATGATTTTGGAATGTTGATAACAAGATAAAAAGCTGTCTGCATAGATTTTTAAAATTCTATGTGGACAGCTTTCTATTTATATAGGAAGGAAATAGATTAATATAATTTGTTGTAAGTTTTACTGGCGGAAATTAAATCATTTGCACTAAAGGCTCAATTTTCGCCATAAATGATTGATGGAGTGCTTCAACGCCATCTACTAAGTGAATACGGTCAATGACAACTGATACTTTAATTTCAGATGTACTTACCATTTTAATATGAATACCGCCTTCTTTTAAAGTAGTGAACATATTCGCAGCAACTCCTGGGTTAGATACCATACCAGATCCTACAATTGATACTTTTGCTAAATGATTTTCATGTTCTACAGATTCATAGTGAAGCGCCTCTTGATTTTGTTCTAACACTTCTAACGTTTCTCTTAAATCATTAGAATGGATTGAGAAGGAGAGGTGAACAGTTCCTTCATTTGTAATACTTTGAATAATAATATCTACATTAATATGTGCTGCTGCTAATGTAGAGAAAACTGTTGAAAGTGCACCTTGTTCTAATCCTTTAATTGTGATGCGTGTAATATTATCCTCAAATGCAATACCTTTAACGATTGATTGTTGTTCCATGTTACATTCTCCCCTTACAATTGTTCCGTTTTCTTGTTCCATGCTTGATCGTACTTCTAAAACGACATTATGATTTTTAGCAAATTCAACAGCGCGTGGGTGTAATACGCCAGCACCGAGATTTGCAAGCTCTAACATTTCGTCATAAGAAATTTCATCTAATTTATAAGCAGTTTTTACAACTCGTGGATCAGTCGTATATACGCCGGTCACATCCGTATAAATATCGCATTTTTTTGCTTTTAGTGCCGCAGCTAATGCGACAGCAGTCGTATCGGAGCCACCGCGGCCAAGTGTTGTAATTTCATTTTCTTCACTTACTCCTTGGAAACCAGCTACTATAACAATCGTGCCTTCAGCAAGATAGGATTGAATACGACCAGTATTAATGTCAGTAATCCGTGCACTACTATGTACAGATTCTGTCGTAATACCAGCTTGCCACCCTGTTAATGAAATTGCGTTATAACCTTTTGTTTGTATTGCCATTGTTAATAATGAAATGGTTACTTGTTCTCCTGTAGATAGGAGCATATCCATTTCACGTTTACTTGGATTTTCCGCAATAGCGTTAGCAAGTACTACAAGTTTATCCGTACTTTTTCCCATTGCTGAAACGACAGAGACAATACTATGTCCTCGTTCATATTCTTCAATAATTAAATTTGCTACATGTTGAATGCGTTCGACGCTTCCGACAGAAGTACCGCCAAATTTTTGTACAATCGTTTCCATTACGAATTCCTTCTTTCGTCCATTTTTAAGAATAGGTTAGGACATATACAAATCCCAATATTCCTGTAGTTACCAGAGAGAAAAACAAAAAACACCATCTCAAATAAGTGAGGATGGTGCTGTTACAGGAAAAGGGAAACAGAAAACGGAGCTAATAAAAAAACCGCCAAAAAAGGAATATCATAAAAAATGATATCTCTTTTTTGTAGATAGCTCTTCATACGTACACGTCTGTACATATGACAGTTCTGTTTCTATTCGAAAACAGCCCCAATTGATAAATGCAGAGAAATTTATCAATTTCGGCAACACTTCCTTTCCTCTAAGATCATAGACATCTCTGTGTCTCCTTTAGAATACTTATAAGCGTTGCAACCTCTATCTCACGTTTTAGGCGAGAGTGTTTGATTTATGAAGTTGTTGGTAACATTTGTTTTATAATAATTTAAATTTTTCAGGGAATCAAGTGTTTTATATATATTTTTAAAATTCTATCTTTTATTCAGATTAGTTTGTGAAAAATGTAGCAAAATCAATTCATTGCATGTACATTAAAAATATAGAGTATAGGAGGTGGAAGGATGGGGAAGAAACAGCCTATTTATGTAGCAACAGAAATGAACACAACAATGGAGAAACTATGGGCATATACACAAGAGCCTGATATACATACAGAGTGGGATGCCCGTTTTACGGAAATCTCGTATTTGGAGAAAAGAGAAGGAGAACCACAGAAGTTTTTATATAAAACAAAGATCGGATTTGGACTTGAAATAGCCGGAGAAGGGGAATCGATTGGTGAAATAAGAAAAGACACTGGGGAACGCATTTCGTCTTTGAAATTTTGGACAGACAATAAGCTATCACTTATTCAAATAGGACGAGGTTATTGGAAGTATACACCGAATGGAGAACATATTCATTTTGAAACGCAATATGATTATGATACAAGGTTTGGTCATATAGGGAATGTGATAGATTCATATGTTTTTCGCCCTTTATTAGGTTGGGCGACAGCATGGAGTTTTGATGCCCTTAAATTATGGTTGGAAAAAGGGTTTCATCCTCGCTTGTTAATTAGAAAAACGATGACATATTGGCTCGTTTGTTTTTTAGTTGCTTTTGTATGGATATATCAAGGAATCTTTCCAAAAATAATTTTCACTCATCCAGAAGAGATGAAGATGCTTTCTATGATTATTGGTTCAACTGAAAATAGTATTTTGATTCTTAAAATAATTGGGTGGTTAGAAATTATTTTTGGTGTCATATGGCTATTGCCGCGTCCAAAACGAAAATTATTTATATTACATATTTTTATGTTAATAGCCCTAACAATAGCGGCAGGATTTACGAATATCGAAAGCTTTACAGAGCCGTTTAATCCAATTACATTAAATTTTCTTCTAATAGGGTTATCAATTGTCGGTTATATGAATAGCACTAATTTGCCGAGCGCAAAAAATTGTAAGAGGACGAGAAAGGGATAAGTATATGGTTAATATTTATGAAAGATTATTAGGGGATTCTTATAAAAGGCTTCATCCAAAATTGCAGGAACGATATGCGATAACAAAGGAAAATAGCTTTATTGGGGAAGGGGAAATGGATGAAATTTACGGTGGCTCTTTTTTCGTTAAATTGATTTTGAAAATTGCATCGAAGTTCCGCATGTTTTTCTCTGAGCGAGGGAAAAAAGTTCCGTTTGTGATACATAATACCGCTGAGCGAGATGCATATGGGAAAGAATTTGTAAGATGGAATCGTACTTTTTATTTTCATAATAAGAAAAGGTATTTTAACGCTGTTATGCAGTTGGATGAAGAGAATAATGAAATTGTAGATTATTTTGGCGAACCGCATATGCTCGTTTCTACATTGAATTTTTATATTGATGAAAAAGGCGGGATGCATATTTCTTCAAAGAAACAATGTTTTTTTATGTTTGGAAGAAAAATACCGTTACCAAAATTTTTATATGGAGAGGCAAAAATTGTTGAAAGTTATGATGATGCACGGCAATGTTTTCGAATTCATGTACAAGTACGGAATCCGTTAATTGGGTCACTATTTTCATATAAAGGAACATTTGTGGAAAGGAAATAAACGAAATGAAAAATATAATATTTGGACTGGTATGTTATATTATTTTTCTTGTATGTGAGTGGTCGAATTTAGACCCAGTTGAGGCAATTATACTATTATCTATTTTATTATTTATACCGATGTCATTTTGTATTATTGATAAAGAAACGAGAAATAGATCGTATTTATTAGTTTATAAATTTGTATCGTTTTTATATCCAATTGCAGCAATCAGTGCAATGCTAGCTTTCGTAACAAATCACTATTTCTTTGCGCTACTTTGGTGTGCATATACAGGAATCGTTGCATTATTTGGTATAAGTAGATTGCTAGAAAGAGGATGGAAGCCGTTAGAGGAAGCAGCTATAGATAGTGCTTTTATTTATTTGTTTTTAGGTGGTTTTTGGTTTTTTGCTTCTGTAGCAAAATTCCCCATTATGCATTTTAGTTCTGACATAGTTTTACTCACAGCTGCACACTTTCATTACTCGGCATTTCTATTGCCGTTATCAGCTGGTTTACTTGGAAGGAAAAGAGAACGGGGAAGTAAGTTATATGACGCTATTATGTTTATCATCGTCATTTCTCCAATGACAGTTGCAATAGGAATTACGTATTCGAGGGTGTTTGAATTCTTTGCAGTGTTCATATATTTATGTGCCATTTATGGATATGGAGTTTACGTGTGGAGAACGAAATTCAATACTATAAGTGCGAAGGTACTTTTAGTTCTTTCTTCTAGCACACTTATGGTAACAATAATGTTTTCACTCATATATTCATACGGAAATTTCAAACAAGTAATGACGATTACAATTGCACAAATGGTTTGGATTCACGGTGTTGTAAATGGAATTGGAGTAGCGTTACCAGCATTTGTTGGCTGGATGATTGAAAAGAGTACTCCGAATTATAAATATTACGGGAAACCAATGAGCAGGTTAAGAGGAAATGCGACAGTTGGTGAAGCATTTTTACATAACAGAAATTTAATAGATAGCAAGGAATACAAAGGTTTAGTTGATAAAATGAATGATTTTCATAGTGAGGCATTTGACGCGACGAAGATTCCTTTAAGTATTATTCGTTTTTATGAAAATACAAAAGAGTATCAGTTACAATCGCATATTAAATGGACTCGTTGGTTCCGCCCGGTTGCATTTTGTTATGAGAAAATGAGTAAGCGTGTAGGACAAATACATTTAGGAATGGGCGGCAAGTGGGAAACGATGCATGGCTCTATCATTGGGATAATAGATGAGAAGGATGGAAGAGAGAATGTAAGGGCTTGGCTAAGAAAAAATGAAGCAGGAGAATCTATTTTTGTAGCTCTTTACTCAAAACATACACATAAGAATGAGACATATATGAATATCGGATTATCTTTACCATATTCGAATATGACGGGAGTTTTGAAATTATGTAATAAGAGTAATGATTTAATCATTACTAGTAAGCTGAGAAGAAATGGTAAGGGAGATGAGGGGATTTATTTACATACTCGTTTCTTTACAATACGTTTACCATTAGCGGAGACTTTTATTATTAAAGAGAGCAAGGATCAAATATTAGAAGCTAACCATAGAATGTGGATATTCGGAGTTAAGTTTTTAGAAATTGATTATGAGATTAAGAAAATAGAGGGAAAGTAAGAAGAGCTTGGAGAGATTCCAAGCTTTTTTACGTATGGGTAATTGTCATAGCAACTTGTTTATCCAAGTCTCGGTCCCAAACACGTTGAATTTCAAACGTACCTTTTTCAAAAAATAATGGGAATCTCTCTTTAAACCAATCTTGCATAGGAAGATTGAGTGCTGTATCAATTGGCACCCATAATAATTCGCCTTCAGGAGGATTCAAAAGGAGTTCACCTTCAAATGAATCTGTCCAATAGTTAAATACCATATATCGAACATTTTCTTTCGGATTTACGTATTCGTCTAACCCCTTGAAAATTAAATTAGAAACGTGGAGTCCGGTCTCCTCTTTCGATTCTCGTATAGCAGCTTGTAATATGCTTTCTGGGAAATCTACTTTTCCACCAGGAGCTATGTAGCCAGGAAAACCTCGATGGTCGGGGCGTTTTATAAGTAAAGCGTCATTATTTCGCTGGATCATACACATTGTATAGATGCGGTGCTCGATGTTATGAGAATTTTGAGGCATAATAATGTATTCTCCTTTATCTTTTCTTGATAATTTTACCATAACATAATAGTTTCTTATATAATTAAAAATAGAATATTATTAATTTTCGGTTATTAATTATAAAGTCTATAATCATTTGAAAAGAGGAGAGAGATATGCAAGGAGAAATACCAACAGAGAAAAATTTAAGTTATGTCGGTAAATTGTTATTGCCAGTTAAAGCGTCACCACATTTTAAATTTTTATGGATTGGGCAACTACTTTCAACTTTAGGTAGTTCGATCACGATGGTCATTCTCCCAGTCGTTGTGTATTCATTAACTGGTTCAACAGTTGTAATGGGAATGACTATGGCAATGTACATGCTTCCTAATATTCTTGCGTTACCGTTTGCTGGATTGGTCGTGGATCGAATTAACCGGGTGAAATTGATGTTATTTACAGATATAATCCGCTGCATATTAATGCTATTACTTGCAACACTTATATTTATGGACGTTTTAACGATTCCACTTTTATATGTACTTGTTGCATTATATGGACTTATGGAAGGTATATTTCAGCCGGCATATTCAGCTGTAAGAGCGAAAGTATTTGTACCGGAAATTCGAAATGCAGCTAACGCATTAACGCAAATGAGTAATCAGGGTATACGATTAATTGGACCGGCTCTTGGAGGGTTGATTGTTTCAGTTACATCCGCCGGAATTGGGTTTGGATTGGATGCAGTAACGTACTTGCTATCATTTGTATGTTTATTATTTTTAAAAGAAATAAAGTTTAATAAAGTACAGAAATTTGAAAGAAATAAAGTCAATTACAAACAAGATTTTATGGAAGGGATTCTTGTTCTAAAAGGCCATCCGTGGTTGTGGATTACTATTCTAGTCTTTTCTTTCGTTAATATTTGTTATGCAGGCATTATCGTTGTATTAATTCCATGGTTGTTTAATGTTCATCATCATTTCGAAGCTTACGTATATGGATTGGGTATGTCTGCTTCTGGTGCTGGAGCTGTAATTGCAGCGCTAATTTTTGGTGGGAGGCAGCAGTGGCATAAGAGAGGATTACTTGCATATGGCGGTGTGTTAATAAGTGGAATGGCACTATTAATTATGCCTTTCGTTTCTTGGGCACCTGCTTTAATTGGATTAATGGCAATTGAAGGATTCGGTATAATGATATTTGGGCTCATTTGGGAAACGAGTTTACAAGAGCTTGTACCAGAAGAAGCATTTGGAAGAGTGGCAAGCCTTGATATGTTAGGTTCATTTGCTTTATTACCATTAGGATATGTGGTTGTAGGCTGGTTAGCTACTGTAATAGGTGGAAAGATAACAATTATAATGCTAGCTATTTTAGTAATCATAACAATTGGAATAGCATTGTCTGTACCGAGTATTCGGCGGTTCGATTGATTATGTAGGCTAAAAAGGGGGATATGGTATATGACTATAGAAAGCTTAAATGGATTAGTAGTAGATAAGTTGGGATGTAAATACGTTTTGGGAGAAAAGGTATTTAAAGCAAGGAATTTTACGGTGTATATTGCGACTTCTATAGAAAATAAAATGACATATAATCGATTCATCTTAATTAAGCATTTGTCTAATGAAGTGCCTTCCGTACATGTTTGGGACAAAAAAATTTGTGTAGACGATACAAAAATAGATATTGCAAAAGAAGTGACAGAAGCAATTCAATCGGGTTTTGTAAATAAAGAGTAAGCCCTAAACAAATTAGGACTTACTCTTCATTAAACACAAATGTTTGCTTCATTTTTTTACCCTCATTTACTGGATGGCCGTTGTAAGAGAAATTCTTTTCTTCCCAAGTAATGACGACTTTAAAATTATGGCTATTAAAGTCTAATGGGAATACCATGTAGTCAAAGCTTGTATGACTTTTTGAAACGTTGTTATTTGATGTAGTAGGATTAAAGGTAGCTTTAGATGTAGGGTTATTATCAAGTATTTCCACGGATACATTTGCTACATCATTACCAATATTTTTTAAGAGTAAACTATACGTATCATATACACCTTGTTTTGGCTGCACCGCTTGCTTGTTTGAGTTATGAGATTTGTCAATTTCGATATACCACTGTTTAGACTTTGACGCAATTGGTAGTGATTGAAATGTGTATGCATTAGCTTGTATTGGTAGTGCTAAGCAGATAAGGGAAAAAAGAGATATTATTTTTCGTTTCATTTTGAAAAACTCCCATTCTTTAACAAAGTTATTTGTTATTATTCGCTCTGTTTGAGAAAATATACCATATAATGTAAAGGGGTAGGGGGATGAGTCTCGGCTTAGGAATCATTATAGTATTCGCTACGGTTATACTTGGCACGTCTGCTTAATAGCTGGTATTCCGCCGGTAATTAGTTTGTAGTATAAGTGGATGTGTCAAAGGATAAATGCTATTAAAGTGAGGATAAGTAGTATATTAAGGGGAATTAGATAAGGAAGCTGTTTAGAGATTTTTCTACACAGCATTTTTTATGTCTAGCGTTCAATTACATATGTTTGTTGGTACGTATATCGCGCCTTTGTATCAATTTATTAAACTAAAGATGTAGAGTCTTACGTATGAATCAAAAGAATATTAATATGAAAAAATTACCAATGAATATGTTAAAATAACATTGTCATATAACAAGGGGGATTTGTTTGATGGAAAAAGAGCATCTTGCTAAAGTAGATTTAACGAAAAGAATTGATTCGAAATCTAAGTACAATAAGAAACTCGAAAAATATCAAATGCGTTTATTAGCACTACAGCAAATTTTAAAAGAAGAGAAAATAGCCGTTATGCTCGTTATGGAAGGTTGGGATGCGGCAGGTAAAGGCGGAGCGATTAAGCGAGTGACTGAACATCTTGATCCACGCGGATTCCAAGTAAATCCAATCGGAGCGCCTGCTCCCCATGAAAAACGGTATCATTATTTGCAACGTTTTTGGCGGAAAATTCCTCAATATGGGCAAATTACTATATTTGATCGTTCATGGTATGGGCGTGTATTAGTTGAGCGTGTTGAAGGATTCGCCACAAAGGATGAGTGGACGAGAGCATATGATGAAATCAATGATTTTGAGAAACTATTAACAGATGATCATTACATAATAGGAAAGTTTTTCTATCACATTAGTAAAGACGAACAGTTAAAGCGATTTAAAGAAAGAGAGAACAACCCTCTTAAAAAATGGAAAATTACAGATGAAGACTGGCGAAATCGTGAAAAATGGGATGAGTATGTAGAAGCAATGGAAGATATGTTTGAAGAAACAGATAAGCCGAATGCTAAATGGAATATTATTGCGAGCAATGATAAATTATACGCTCGTTTGAAAACATTGAAAGTAATTATTTCGTTAATTGAGGATTATTTCTTAGAACATAATATGGAATTACCTTCGTATTATTATGAAATAAAAGAAGGTAAGAAAAAGGAAATTAAATCTATGCAAGATGTAGGGGTTAAATAGTAAAAAGGTTTGTATAGGAAATATGAAGAGAAGCTGTCCTGTAATTTGGCAAAACCAAATTACAGGACAGCTTTTTTAGTTAGAAACATTTTACAATTTACAGAATAAAGTATATAATCAATAATCATATTAACAATGTTAATATGATTATTGATTATATACTATGTGGGGGTCTTATTTTGAAGGGAAGAGATGTTGTTTTAGGTTTATTAATGGAAAAAGAATTGTCTGGTTATGATATTAAAATTGTGTTTGAAGATGTATTTACTCATTTTTTTGATGGAAGCTTTGGAATGATTTACCCAACTTTAAGACAATTAGAAAAAGAGGGGAAAATAAAAAAAGAGGTTGTTATGCAAGAAGGGAAACCGAATAAGAAAATGTACTTTATTACAGATGAAGGGCGTGAAGAGTTTTATCAATACATGCAAACGGATGTAGAGAAAGACGTTTTACGTTCAGATTTTTTAATGAGGATGTATTTTGGCAATTATAGTGATGATAAGGCGATAAAAAAATGGATTGAAGACGAAATTGAAAGGAAAGAAGCGTACATTGCAGATCTTCGTTTGAAATATGAACAATGGAGAGAAGGTATTACTTTCGTTGAAGAAATTTCGCTCGATGTAGGTATTGCATCATATAGTGCACAAGTAGAGACGTTGAAGAGGAAGTTACAGCAGTTAGAAGCGAAAGAAAATAATAAAACAGAAGAATGAAAAACACGTTCACAATAAATAAAGGGGTAGATGAACATGGAGCAATCAAAGGGACTGAAAATTGTCTTTTTAATGTGCTTAGGTATTTTTCTTTGTATGATTGATACAACGATTATGAATATAGCTTTACCAGCTATACAAACAAGTGTGAATACTTCATTAGAAAAGATGTCATGGGTATTAAATGTATATACAATGACTATTGCGGTACTCGCAATTCCGCTAGGACGGATAGCTGATATTTTTGGAAAAGCAAAGATGTATATTCTTGGTTTGGTGATTTTCGGTGGTGGGTCAGTACTTTGTGCTTTTGCTAATACAGGTGACTTCCTCATTTTTTCTCGTTTTATACAAAGTGTTGGAGCAGCAATTTTATTTCCGACAAGTATGGTAATTGGTGTATCAGCTATGCCGTTAGCAAAGAGGCATGTTGCACTTGCTATTTTAGGAGTAACACAGGGGTTGTCAGCTGCAATTGGTCCAGTAATAGGCGGGATTATTACACAAAATTTAGGATGGAGATGGGTGTTCTTCGTCAATGTTCCAATTTGTATTATTGGGATCATTTTATGCTGTATTATGCTACAAATAAAAGATGAAGAACGTATTATCTCAAAAATAGATTGGATTGGGCTCATATTAAGTAGTTCAGCGATTTTCTCTTTTACTCTCATATTAGTGAAAGGAAATACGTGGGGATGGCAAAGTGATATTGCTTGGGCTTGTTATGTAAGTAGCATTATTTCTCTTGTTCTATTTGTTTTAGTGGAAAGAAAGATTCATAATCCAATGGTGAATTTAAAACTATTTAAAGATAGGATGTTTGTAGGAGCATCTATCGTTGTTGTATTAAGTAATTTATTTTTAATTGGAGTTACTGTATTGCTTCCAACTTTCCTGACAAAAATACAACACCGAACGGAAATTGAAGCTGCTTTTTTAGTGACACCTATTTCAGCTATGATATTTTTTATCTCACCTGTTGCAGCAACTTTAATTAAAAAACTTGGAAAAGTAACTATTATTTTGTCAGGGTTTCTTGTTATGGGCCTATCCTACTATTGGTTGCAAATGATTGACGTTAACTCAACAAATATAGAAATTATTATTCCATGTATGATATTAGGTGTTGGATATGGTTTAGTAGTGGGGCCAATTACAGTTTTAAGTGCATCTTCGTTTGAAGGGGAATTATTAACTGCTTCTCAAACTGTCGTATCGATGTTACGTCAAGTAGGTATTGTATTAGCAGTAGCGATATTTGTATCTAACTTAACACACAACTTATCTGTAAATAAAGAGAATGTATATCGTTATGCAGAAGAAAAAGTGCGTAATATTCATGTGGATAGTGCTCAGCAAGATGAGATATTACAAATGACTAAAGAGAAAATAGAGAATCAAAGTTTAGAGTCGAGTATAAATAAGAAACAAAATGCAATTACGATGGGATTAAGTAAAGAGAAAAAGGAAGAATTGATTCATAAAAAGACGGATGAAATATTAAGCGGGATTCCAGTAGAATATCGGGATATGAAAAGAGAAGAAGTAATAATTCAAGTAACAAAAGAAGTTGAAAAGGAGGAGGAAAGTATAAAGAAAGAAGTACTAGCATTTTCAAATGATGTAAGTCAGTATGCCCAAAATAAGATGGTTATGAGTTTTACAGATTTATATAAAGCAAGTGTTCCAGTTATTTTAATTTGTGCTTTAATAAGTTTGTTCTTTTGGGAAGGGAAAGCTTTAAGTAAGAGAAGAGGGGAAAAGAGTAGTAGAGGAATTGTGCTCTAGTGATGGAACGTTGGCTGTCAAAAAATTAGTATAGTTATTTTGGGAACTCCTCGGTAATGGGCGAAACATAAACCGTGGGGTTCTTTACATGGATAAAAAAATTGTAGCATTTTAAATTTGGGGATTTTGTTGTTCTATAGTACATTAACAAGAGATATTAGTTTTATAGAGAGGGTGAGAAAATGATAGATACAGCAGATGCTTCAATAAGTAATCATATGTATACAGAAGAAGAGCAACAAAAATTATATAAACGAACGTTAATAATCGTAAGTATTTCACAAATGTTTGGTGGAGCGGGGCTAGCTGCTGGCATTACGGTAGGTGCACTTCTTGCACAGCAAATGCTTGGAACAGATGCATATGCAGGATTACCGGCCGCTATGTTTACATTGGGATCTGCGATAGCGGCTTTCTTTGTTGGGAAGTTATCGCAAAAATATGGTCGCCGAATAGGGCTTGCAACAGGGTTTATAGTAGGGGGACTAGGGGCTATTGGAGTTGTATTGGCTGCGTTAACAAATAGTATTATTCTATTACTAGTCTCTTTACTCATATATGGTGCAGGTACAGCGACGAATCTACAAGCTCGTTATGCTGGTACAGATTTAGCGAATAAGAAGCAACGAGCAACTGCTGTTAGTATTACAATGGTCATGACGACTTTTGGTGCAGTTGCAGGACCGAACTTAGTAGGCGTAATGGGAGATTTTGCCCATTCAATTGGAATTCCTAACCTTGCAGGTCCGTTCATATTATCAGCAGCGGCATTTATACTTGCGGGCCTTGTCCTTTTTGTTATGCTTCGTCCAGATCCATTAATTATTGCTAACATAATAGAAACATATAAACAAGAACATACATATAAAGGGCAACCAGTAACAGAAGAAATGATAGAAAATAAACGTGGTGTTACTGTTGGAGCAATCGTAATGATACTTACTCAAATAGTGATGGTTGCGATTATGACTATGACTCCAGTACATATGGGACACCATGGTCATGGATTAAGTGCAGTAGGTCTCGTGATTGGTTTTCATGTAGGTGCAATGTACCTTCCATCACTTGTTACAGGAATGTTAATTGATAAAATTGGCCGTACTAAGATGAGTATAGCTGGTGGGGTGATTTTACTTGCAGCGGGTGTCATAGCTGCGATAGCACCGAGTGATTCTTTAATATTATTAATTGTTGCTCTTTCTTTACTTGGATTAGGATGGAATCTCGGATTGATTAGTGGTACAGCACAAATTGTTGATTCCACAACTCCTTCTACACGTGCTAAAACACAAGGGAAAATAGATGTTTTTATTGCGTTAGCCGGAGCTTCAGGTGGAGCGATGTCAGGAATGGTAGTAGCTAATTCCAGTTATGCGGCATTATCATTAGCGGGAGGCGCTGTAGCCTTATTACTTATTCCTGTTGTGATATGGTCTCGGAAAGGTAAATAAATTTCATGAAATTAAAAAGAGGTTCTAGTTATTTCTAGAACCTTTTTTCATACATTTAATTCAAATCCCACTCCACAATAAGCCCTAAATGCGTAAGTCCACCGCCAAACCCGTACAGTAAAAGTGTATCTCCATTATTTAATTTTCCTTCTTTTCTAGCTAAATCTAAAGCGAGTGGAATGGAAGCTGAAGATGTATTCCCCATGTATTTTACACTGGTTAAAGTTTTTTGAATTGGAATTTCGGTTTTCTCGCAAATAGATTCAATCATTCGTAAGTTAACACTGTGTGGTACGAACCAGTCTATATCATCTATTTGCATATTTGTGGTATGTAATAGTTCTTTTATACCTGCTGGTACTGTGCGTGTTGCCCATTTATATACTTCTCTTCCGTTTTGAACGATTTTTTCATTTGTTTGCAGTGGTGTGCCATTCATAGTAGTAGATAAGTTTGTTCTGTATAGATGAATGCCGCCTTCCCCATTTGTTCCCATGTGAGTAGCGATAAAGCTTGGTTTGATTTCATCTCTTTCTAATAAAATAGCTCCAGCGCCATCACCGAACAAAATACAGGTCGTTCTATCGGTGTAATCAGTAACTTTAGATAATGTCTCTGTCGCTATGACGAGTACTTTTTGATGTGATCCAGAAGTGATTAAGCTATTACCGACATGCAGTCCGTATGTGAAACCAGCGCAAGTTGCATTTAAATCAAAAGCTAGTGTATGAGGTATGTTGAAGTATTGTTGTATTTGGCAAGCAACACTAGGAAAAACATAATCAGCAGTAGTTGTAGCGACGATGATACAGTCAATATCTTCTAAGTTTTTCTTATATGTTGTACATAAATTTTCGATGGCTTTAATGGCTAAGTGTGAGGAGTATTCGTCTTCGTTAGCAATTCTTCTTTCTTTCATGCCTGTTCTTTGTACAATCCATTCATCATTCGTATGGACCATCTTTTCTAAATCGTTATTAGACAATACTTGATCTGGAACATAAGTACCAATTGCGGTAATACGAGATTTAGAATTCATAGGGACATCTCCTAATTTTTATTTTTATTCTATGGGAACGATAATGTTTAATTTACTCTGGAGGAATTTGGCGAGTAGCGTAAAAATAATATACGAGAAGCTTTTGAAATTGATAATGAAGGGAGTGGGGCTCCTTGAAAAGAATTTTGCACATGTTGCCTGTTGTCATTATTTGTAGCTTTATTCTTATTGTTTTTTCAGATAAATCTTATGCTTGTGACTGTATTAAAAAATCTCCAGAGGATGCATTTCAAAAAAATGATGTGGTGTTTGAGGGGAAAGTAATTGAAATTGGAAGGAAAGAGGGAGTTGGAACTGAAGTATTATTTGAAGTGAAGAACATTTGGAAAGGGACAAGTTCTTCGTAAATTATTATATATACAAGTGTTAGTAGCTGTGCATTTCCTTTTGCAAAGGGAGGAGAGTACCTAGTCTTTTCTTCTTACAGAGGAGAAGAAAAGTTAGAGACATCTATCTGCAGTGGAACGAAGAAATTAGATGAGGCAGAGATAGAAAAAACGGCTTTAAGTCATATTGCAAAAGAGTCTGTTCCGACGAAGAAAGTGGATTTAAAAGGGGGTATGGTTAACGGTTTTAGATGGGGACAGCTTGTTATCATTTCTATAGGTCTGTTATTGATAATTGCTGTTGTTATTTTTATTGTGAGAAGAATTCGCAAAAAATGACGATTAAAGTAAAAATACAAAGATTTTCTTTCTGTTTCTATAGGTGGTTTAATCTTGTGAAAGCGAATTACTTATGCTACACTTTATGTAACTTAAAATGAACGGAGGGGCTTCCTTTGATCTTAATCAGATTACGTCTCAATACTTTGTGCCGATAATTGAATAGCGCTCAAAGGCTCTGTCTGTGTACAGAGTGAACGGGATTGGTCTGCCTATTTTAAAGGAACCCTTTATTAAGCTTATATGTGAAAAAGAGGGAGGGACGAATACGCCCTCTTTTTGTTTTGCCTTTATAAATAGAATGGGATAGTATAGGTGAACACTTGTTGGATACGTATACTATCTTGGGACTTTTTGACCATGTATAGGACGAAAGCACTGCTTTCTTCTATTTCTTTGGTGAACCCTTATCCGTTTACGAAAACACAGGCAGTGACCTGTGTTTTTTATTTTGCGTAATCGAAATGGAGGAATAAATATATGGAAGAATTATTACAAAGAGCAATATTAGTTGGAGTAAATTTAGGTAAGGAAGCTGATTTTGCATATTCGATGGAAGAGTTAGCAAATCTTACGGAAGCTTGTGATGTGGAAGTAATCGGTCAAGTGACACAAAATTTACAACGAGTAAATCCGTCGCATTATATTGGAAAAGGGAAGATTGAAGAAGTAGCAGCGTATGTGAAAGAAGCAGATGCAAATATGGTCATCTTTAATGATGAATTATCTCCTTCACAAATTCGGAATTTAGAAGAAGATTTAGATTGTAAAGTAATTGATCGTACCATTTTAATTTTAGATATCTTTGCGCAACGTGCGAAAACGAAAGAAGCACAGTTGCAAGTAGAGGTGGCCCATCTTCAGTACATGATGCCTCGTTTAATCGGTCTTCGTGAATCTTTAGGAAGACAAAGCGGGGGAGTTGGCACGAAAAATAAAGGTGTCGGTGAGAAAAAGTTGGAATTAGATCGTCGTAAAATTGAAGAACAAATTGCAGCTCTAAATAAAGAATTAGAAGCACTTGTTGCGCAGCGCCAAACGCAGCGTAAACAACGTAAGAAAAATGAAATTCCAGTTGTGTCATTAGTAGGATATACGAATGCAGGTAAATCAACGATAATGAATACGATGCTTGAAATTTTTAATGGTACTGTAGAGAAACAAGTATTTGAAAAAGATATGTTATTTGCGACGTTAGAAACATCTGTACGAAATATTGATTTGCCAGATAATAAATCATTTTTATTAACGGATACAGTTGGATTTGTAAGTAAATTACCGCATCATCTTGTGAAAGCATTCCGTTCAACGCTAGAGGAAGTGGCGGAAGCAGATTTACTCATTCACGTCGTAGATTACTCAAATCCCAATTATGAGCAATTAATTGATATTACAAATGAAACGTTAAAGAAAATTGGCGTGAAAAATATCCCGACGATTTATGCATATAACAAATCAGATTTGATAGATGTTGAAATTCCAAAAGTACAAGAAGATCGCGTTTATCTATCTGCGAAGAAACATGTTGGAATTGAAGAACTTGTAGAAATGGTTCGCTCACACATTTATAAAGAGTATACGAAGTGTGAAATGTTAATTCCATATGATCAAGGGCAAGTAGTTTCGTATTTCAACAATCATGCACACGTTTTATCTACGAGTTATGAAAACGAAGGTACGAAAATGGCACTAGAATGTAAGACGAGTGATTACGAGAAGTATAAGCGTTTTGCTATTTAATAGAAAAGGCGATCCTAATATGTTTTAGGATCGTCTTTTTCTTCATAGTTGCATGCATTCCTTTCGTCTGTCCCAGTATAAAAGAAAATACAAAGAGTTCATAAAAATAAATCTGATAAAACAGATAGAAAAAATATATTATTTTAGAAGTGATATTTCTGGAAAAAGAAATGAAACCAGTATAGAATAGAAATGTTTCAAAACTCAGAATTTATTCTAATTAAAGTCTTAATTTATTACACTAACTGTAATAAATATATATTTTGTACAGGAAGGAGAGGTTCGTATATGCAGGCAGTTTCACAAAAAAATACAGTAGAAACACCGACAATATATCGAATATTATTTGCGATTAGTTTCGGGCATTTTTTAAATGATTCGATGCAAGCAGTTGTGCCAGCGTTGTTTCCTATTTTGGAAAAAACGATGAATTTATCCTACATGCAAGTAGGTTGGATAGCGTTCGCGCTAAATATGACGTCATCGATTATGCAGCCGGTTTTTGGTATGTATTCAGATAAGAAGCCGTCACCATTTTTATTACCACTCGGTATGTTTTCGAGCATGCTTGGGATGATTGGGCTCGCGTTTGCCCCGAATTTTATTATTGTTATTATTTCTGTTTTATTTATTGGATTAGGTTCGGCAGTCTTTCATCCAGAAGGTGCCCGAGTTGCTTATATGGCAGCAGGTGCCAAACGTGGTTTAGCACAAGCGATTTATCAAGTGGGGGGGAATACAGGGAATTCGCTAGCCCCTATTTTTACAGCGCTCATTTTCGTTCCACTAGGTCAAATTGGTTCTCTAGGTTTTACTGCTTTCGCAGCGGTAGGGATTGTATTGTTACTTTTTGTTTCAAAATGGTATAAAGATGAATTAGCGACTGGTGCTGTAAGAAGGAAAAAGAGGGCTGCACTTGAGGCTGAAAATGCGATTGTAAGTACGCACATTAAATTTGTTATTATACTTCTTGTTTTTCTAACATTCGTACGTTCTTGGTACGGTGCTGGTATCGGGAATTTCTATCAATTTTATTTAATTGAGCATTACGGTTTATCGATAAAAAATGCACAGTATTTCGTCTTTGCTTTTATGATTGCTGGTGTATTAGGTACTTTCTTTGGTGGTCCGCTAGCGGATCGATTCGGTAAGAAAAAGATCATTGTCTTTTCGATGCTCGGTTCAGCGCCGCTTGCGCTTTTACTACCTCACGTTTCGCTCGTATGGGTAGTACCGTTATTTTTATGTATCGGTTTTATTAGTTCAAGTAGTTTTAGTGTAATCGTTGTATATGCACAAGAGCTTGTTCCAGGTAAAGTTGGAATGGTATCGGGATTAATTGTTGGTCTTGCGTTTGGCCTTGGAGCATTAGGTGCTGTAGTTCTTGGGAAATTAGCTGATATGTATAGTCTTCAGTTTATTATGCTATTATGTAGTTGTTTACCATTAATTGGACTAACTTCATGGTTACTGCCAAATGATAAGAAAACGATAGAATAGGAGATGCACTATGAAAGTATGTGAAAACGTTACAGAATTAATAGGAGATACACCTGTCGTTCGATTATCTAAATTTATTCCAGAAGACGCAGCGGATGTGTATGTAAAATTGGAAATGTTTAATCCGTCACGCAGTGTGAAAGATCGTGCTGCTTATAATTTAATTCATATTGCTGAGGAACACGGTCTCATTAAGCCGGGGGATACAATTATTGAACCGACGAGCGGAAATACAGGAATTGGCTTAGCGATGAATGCGGCTGCTAAAGGGTATAAAGCTATTTTAATTATGCCAGATAATATGTCCAAAGAGCGTATTAATTTATTGAAGGCATACGGAGCTGAGGTAGTTTTAACACCGGCAGAACAAAGAATGCCAGGAGCAATTGCAAAGGCGATAGAGTTACAAAAAGAAATTCCAAATAGTTTTATTCCGCAGCAATTTGAAAACCCAGCAAATCCGGATGTTCATCGTTATACGACTGCACTTGAAATTTATGAACAAATGGATGGAGAGCTTGATGCATTTGTAGCAACCGCAGGAACAGGTGGAACAATTACAGGGACCGGTGAAACATTAAAAGAGAAACTACCAAACTTATATATTGCAGTAGTAGAACCGAAAGGATCACCAGTGTTATCTGGTGGTGTTCCAGGCCCTCATAAACTAGTCGGAACAAGCCCAGGGTTTATTCCCAAAAACTTAAATACAGAAGTGTATAACGAAATTATGCAAATTGCAGATGAAGAGGCATTAACTACAATGAGGAACTTAGCAAGACAAGAAGGTTTATTAGTAGGGCCGTCTTCAGGGGCTTCTGTGTACGCAGCGATTATGATAGCGAAGCGCCTAGGTGTTGGTAAAAAAGTTTTATGTATTGCGCCTGATACCGGTGAACGTTATTTAAGTATGGGGCTATTTGAATAAAAGTGATGAAAACACCTTAATAGTAAGGATGGAAATCCTCTATTAAGGTGTTTCTTTTAGAAAAATAGAGAATGGATGAGTGGGGAGAATGACAATGAAACTATTGAAACTGACATACGAATATCGCGAACAAATTATGGAGTATAGGCAGGCGTTTTTAAATTCAGGAGAACAACCACACGGTAGTAGTTCTTTACAAAATTTTGATTCTCTTGATGAATGGTTTGAAAAAGTGAGTATACAAGAAGTAGGAGAAAACTTACCATCTAATCGAGTACCATCTAGTCAATTTTTAAGTTTTGAAAAAGGAGAACTTATAGGTTTTGTGAATATTAGACATCGATTAAATCCAGAATTATTGCTGGAAAGCAGTCATATCGGTTATAGTGTGCATCCTAATAAACGTCGCCAAGGATATGCTACTAAACAACTTCAACTTTCATTGGCTGAAGCGCAAAAATTAGGATTGAAGAAAGTGTTAATAACTTGTGACAAAGAAAATATTGGTTCTGCTAAAACGATTCAAAAGGTTGGCGGTGTGTTAGAAAATGAAGTAGTTTCTACTCATACTGGCGAAATTGTTCAGCGTTATTGGGTAGAAATATAATTTAGTAGGAATTTGAAAAGGTAATGTAATGCGGAATATTGAAATAGATAAATGAAAAGTAAGGGGAGTACTGCAGTTTTAGGGGGAAATGAAATGGGATTAAAAGAGAAAGCGATAAAAATGTCGGAGATTTATAGGCAAAACCCGAAAGTCGAAGCTATTATTTTAGCAGGATCTGTAGCTAGAAAGTTAGAAGATGAACATTCAGATATTGAATTACATATTTTATGGTCAGCACCGCCAGAGGATGAGGATCGTCAAGGACCTATTAACAATATTGGTGGAACGATTTTGTCATATCATCCTTACGAGGAAGAAGAATGGTCGGAAACATATTTGACGAAAGAAGGAATTAAACTAGAGATTAGTAATTTTTTAACAGTGACAGTAGAAAAGGTTATTTCAGAAGTTATAGAGCAGCATGATATAAATTATGAGAAACAATGTATTGTATCATCGGTTCATGATGGTGTGAGTTTGTATGGAGAAGTGAAAGTACATGCTCTAAAAGATAGAGTTGAAGCATATCCAGAAGAACTGGCGAAAAGGATGATTTCAGAAAACCTTTGGTTAAGCAATCGTTGGCATAATCGAGAGGCTCTTTTGAAACGAAAAGATTGGCTTATGCTTTATGATGTTATTTGTGAAGTACAAAGAAATATATTTGGGGTCTTGTTTGGAATGAACCGAATGTACGTGCATCATCCTGCATTTAAATGGATGCCAGATAATGTGGAACGAATGAGTATTAAACCTGAAAATCTATATGAGCGTCTGGCAAATACGCTGATAGGGGAACCGGAGTATAGTGTACAGGAGTTAGAAGTGTTAATCGAAGAGGTATTACATTTAGTAGAACAATATGCTCCAAAATTAAATATTGTTGAACAACAAAAGCATATTCAATATGCGAAGTAAAAAGAAGAGATGTAACAACAAGTTACATCTCTTCTTTTTTATTTAACTAATTTCCCTAGTACAGGTAAACGTTGAATACGATCACCGAGAATATGTGAAGCAAGTCCACTTGTTAATACGAATAAAAGATAAACAAATCCTCCTGCTGAGGCGCATATAAACACAATAATCAGTGATTCTACATAAGATTGACCAGGAATAATCCAGCTTATAAATGCTCTTAATGCGATTACAACAGCAGACATTGCCGCGGAGTAAACCGTAATAAGAAATACTGTTTTTGCTGTTTCGCCAATGTTAAATTTCGCAAATTTAACGATGCAGTACAACATAATAATATTTGAAACGAGGTATCCAAGAATTGTTCCAAGCACAGCGCCATGTCCACCGAATAAGTGTAAAAGTGGTGTGTTCAACAGAATTTTAACGAGAATACCGACTGAGAATGCAATCATTGTTTTTCTTTGATAATCAATTCCTTGTAATATAGCTGCTGAAACGGTGAAAATCGCACTTAATATAGCAGACGGTGCAAATGAAATTAAATATTGTGATCCATCAAGTGCAATTTCAGGATTTACATAAACCATGCGGAATGCATCGTAAGCGATACTAGCTAGACCGAATGCGGCTGGGATAGTGAAGAATAACAATACTTGAAATATCTTTGAAATTTGTCCTTGTAATTCATCTAGCTTCCCGCTTGTAAATGATTTCGTAATAGCTGGAATTATCGTTAATGAGAATCCGGTTGCAAGTGAAGCTGGAATCATAATTAACTTTTGGGCATAGTTCGTTATATAAGCGAAAACTGCATTAGCGGTTTCTAAAGGCTCACCCATTGCTCTAAGGACATCAGCAACGGTATATTGATCTACTAACGTATAGAGAGGGATTGCAATGCCTACAAATACAATTGGAATTGCATAACGCAGTAATTCCATATAAATACTTCTTAACGGAATGTTTGATGATCTTGTTTTTAGCTCACCTTCAGGAGGTTTTAATCCATTATATTTTTTCCAGTACATCATTAAAATAGAGACGCTTGCAAGTGCCCCGATAACAGCACCAAACGTAGCAACTGCAACAGAAGAAGCTACTGAACCTCCTAATAGTTTTGAGACGATAAAACTACCAACTAAAATGAAAACAACGCGTGCGATTTGTTCTACAACTTGAGAAACAGCACTTGGTTTCATATGTTGAAAACCTTGGAAATAACCACGTGTAACACTCATAGCTGGTACGATAATAAGCGCGAAACTTAATGCTCGCATCGTAAGTGTTACGTCGGCGATAAATTGTGGATCTGGCGTTTTCGAGCGAATAATAAATTGTGATATGTACGGTGCTCCAATAAATAAAATTAAAAATCCTAAAAAGCCCATAAACAACATCAATTTTACGCTAGAGTTGTATAATTTTTTACTTGTACTATAATCACCAAGTGCATTATGTTTTGCAACAAATTTGGAGACGGCAATAGGAATACCAGCTGTTGAAAAGCTTAATAAAATACCGTACCAAGAGTATGCATATCCATATAAAGCGACCCCTTGCGTTCCAACTAATAATTGAAAGGGGAAAAAGTATATAAAACCTAAAATTCGTGAAATCATTGTTGCACCGCTTAATAAAGCAGTACCTTTTAAAACTTTTGCAGTAGACAAAATTCTTTCCTCCTACTCGTGCTGCCTTGCATTTATCGTATACTACTATAAACCTGTTAGAGAAGTTAATACAGTATAAACCATAAATGTTCTAATACTATTCATTTAAAAGTCATATTTTGAATTTTTAAATAGAATGTAATACATAAAAATTCAAAATATAAGTTGACACTATTTTTAATGTATGATAAAAATGATAGTAATCAATTCGGAAAATAATATTTGGGCAATGAAAGGGTATAGTAGTGAAAATCTCCCTATTTCAGAGAGCTGATGGTTGGTGTGAATCAGTATATAGATTATTCATGAAGTTCGTCCTGGAGCATCTTTCATAAATTTCACATTGTGAGGAAATGAAAGACGGTAGTTCATACCGTTATCAAATAAAGTGGTGAAGATTTTTTCACAACTAGGGTGGTACCGCGATATATATCGTCCCTACGTATTTTACGTAGGGACGTTTTTTATTTAGGTCCTAACTTTGTTGTGGCTTCATAACTAGGGTGGTACCGCGATATTTTATCGTCCCTACGTATTTACGTAGGGGCGTTTTTTATTTAGGTCTTACTTTTGTTGTATCTTCATAACTAGGGTGGTACCGCGATATTTTTTGTCGTCCCTACGTATTTGCGTAGGGGCGTTTTTTATTTGAGAGGAAGTGGTTGGATTAGAACGGGCTAGTAATAGAACAATATGAACATAGAGCGAATTATAATGAAAAGAAATAGAAAAAGAGAGGAGATAAAAAGATGAATTCACAGCAATGGACATCGAAATTAGGTTTCGTATTAGCTGCAGCAGGTTCAGCAATTGGTCTTGGGGCGATTTGGAAATTCCCATATATGGCCGGTATTGGAGGAGGCGGGGCGTTCTTCCTTATTTTCATCGGTTTCACATTATTAATTGGTTTACCGCTATTATTAGCTGAATTCGTTATTGGAAGAAGTACACAAAAAGAGGCTGTTGATGCGTATAGAGAGATTGCTCCTAAAACGCTATGGCCGTGGTTAGGTAAATTAGGGATTGTAACATGTTTCATACTACTTTCTTTCTACAGTGTTGTAGGAGGGTGGATTTTATTATACTTATGGAATGCAATTACAGGTAGACTATGGGAAGGAAATGGTGCATACGAAGCTACGTTTGGTGAAATCATTTCCAATCCGTATTTAGCAGTAGGATCACAGCTATTATTCATCCTTATTACTATTTTTATCGTAAGTAAAGGCGTGCAAAATGGTGTTGAAAAAGTAAATAAATATTTCATGCCAGCACTATTCGTTTTATTCTTTGTATTAATTGTTCGTGCACTTACGTTAGACGGTGCTGGAGAAGGAGTTCGTTTCTTCTTACAACCTGATTTCTCAAATGTAACATCAGAAATCATTTTATATGCAATGGGGCAATCGTTCTTCTCGCTATCTGTCGGTGTAGCCGTTATGGTAACGTATAGTTCATACTTACCGAAAGAAGAAAGTTTACCGCGTTCAGCATTTTCTATCGTAGCTTTAACACTTGTTATTACATTACTTGCAGGACTTGCAATTTTCCCAGTTGTGTTCGCATTTGGAATGGAACCATCTCAAGGACCAGGACTATTGTTTATCGTATTGCCAGCTATTTTCAGTAAAATGGCGTTCGGAAAATTATTCTTCATCGTGTTCTTATTACTATTTTTCTTTGCTACTATTACATCAGCAATTTCAATGCTAGAAATTAGCGTTGCATCTTTAACAACAAAAGGTAAAAGCAAAGGGAAACGTGAAAAAATGGCTTTAATTGTTGGGTTGTTAATCTTTGTTGTTGGGGTTCCATCAGCATTATCATTCGGTTTGTTAAGTGATGTGAAACCATTCGGGAAAACAATTTTTGATTTAGCAGACTATGCGGTTAGTAACATACTAATGCCACTTGGTGTTTTATTAGTTTCTATCTTTGTTCCGTTGAAAATGAAGAAAGATGTATTAATGAAAGAGCTTGGTGTAAGTAAAAATAAAGGCTATAAACTATTCGTATTATGGTTATTTTTACTTCGCTATATTGCACCAATTGCGATTATTATCGTATTCTTAAATGTATTAGGAATCATTTAATTTAAAGCGTTAGTCTATCGTTTTAACGAAAAGACTAGCGCTTTTTCTTTAAAAGATTATGAAGATGCAAGGCGAGAAAAATTAGCATATAATAAAATGCAAAAGGTATATTAGGAGGTGTTTAGATGGCGATTACAATTCAATTGCCAGACACTGCAGCGTCTCATGCAAAGCCAAGTATGGAAATGGTGATACTTTGCGTGAGGTAGACAAGTAATATACAATCAATCGCCAAAATGAGCTCGTATCATTTTTTATATTTGGCTTTGCACCTTATTGAAATGAACCATAAAAAATAAGGGGCGAGCAGAAATGAAATACGTAAAAGCTGCGACTGTTTTACCGGAAAGTTTAATTGCTGAAATTCAAAAGTATATACAAGGTGAAACAATTTACATTCCAAAACAAGAAACAAAACATTATAAATGGGGTACACGATCTGGCGGAAGAAAACAACTGGATGAAAGAAATAAAGCAATTAAAGACGCTTTTAAAAGTGGAATTGCAATTCATCAATTAGCAGAAGAATATTTTCTGTCTGGAGAAACGATTAAGAAAATCGTGTATTCTAAATAAGGAAGCCGCCTCTAATTGGAAACTTAGAGGCGGTTTTGTTATGTAAAGTTCTTTTGTAAATCGTCTTTTACATACCGTAAAAGATAATTATTGTGTACAATAAAACTAGATCAACAATTTGTATGGAGTGATAACGATGGAAGCTTTTATTAGAAGTGATCAATATAATTTTATAAAGTCACAAGCTTATATTTTAGCAAATGGACACGCGACAGCGAATGATAGAGGTGTTATTGCTGCACTAAAATCTCTTGCTATTGAGAAAGTACTACATGTTTTTGGGAATTTAACAACTGAACAAAAAGAACTAATTGATATGGTAATAACAGTTGAAAATAGAGAAGATGCAGAATCGTTTTTACTGAAAATAAATCCGTATGTAATACCGTTTCAGGAAGTTACAGCACAAACGTTAAAAAAATTATTTCCTAAGGCGAAAAAATTAAAACTTCCTGATAT
>NZ_JBHWYR010000034.1:0-53547 GCF_042728695.1 Bacillus sp. NPDC060175 | reverse complement strand
CACACCCGTTCCCATACCGAACACGGAAGTTAAGCTCTCTAGCGCCGATGGTAGTTGGGACCTTGTCCCTGTGAGAGTAGGACGTTGCCAGGCAAAATGGAGGATTAGCTCAGCTGGGAGAGCACCTGCCTTACAAGCAGGGGGTCGGCGGTTCGATCCCGTCATCCTCCACCATATATGTCGGAGGGGTAGCGAAGTGGCTAAACGCGGCGGACTGTAAATCCGCTCCTTTGGGTTCGGCAGTTCGAATCTGCCCCCCTCCACCATTTCTTAATTATTGGGCTATAGCCAAGCGGTAAGGCAACGGACTTTGACTCCGTCATGCGCTGGTTCGAATCCAGCTAGCCCAGCCATTAAGAGCCATTAGCTCAGTTGGTAGAGCATCTGACTTTTAATCAGAGGGTCGAAGGTTCGAATCCTTCATGGCTCACCATTTTCTTAAAAAATATGCGGGTGTGGCGGAATTGGCAGACGCACCAGACTTAGGATCTGGCGCCTTTGGCGTGGGGGTTCGACTCCCTTCACCCGCACTTTTAATAAAATATCTCATACATGTCTTGCGGAAGTAGTTCAGTGGTAGAATACAACCTTGCCAAGGTTGGGGTCGCGGGTTCGAATCCCGTCTTCCGCTCCAATTTTCAATATGACATGCCGGGGTGGCGGAACAGGCAGACGCACAGGACTTAAAATCCTGCGGTGGGTGACCACCGTGCGGGTTCGACCCCCGCCCTCGGCACCATATGCGCCCGTAGCTCAATTGGATAGAGCGTTTGACTACGGATCAAGAGGTTAGGGGTTCGACTCCTCTCGGGCGCGCTTTTATTAACGGGAAGTGGCTCAGCTTGGTAGAGCACCTGGTTTGGGACCAGGGGGTCGCAGGTTCAAATCCTGTCTTCCCGATTTTCCCAAAAACATGGGGCCTTAGCTCAGCTGGGAGAGCGCCTGCCTTGCACGCAGGAGGTCAGCGGTTCGATCCCGCTAGGCTCCACTTTATTTTTTATATGTCGGAGGTATACCCAAGTTCGGCTGAAGGGATCGGTCTTGAAAACCGACAGGCGGCGAGAGTCGCGCGGGGGTTCGAATCCCTCTACCTCCTCCATTTATTTTTAAAACATAATATCGTCGCGGGGTGGAGCAGTACGGTAGCTCGTCGGGCTCATAACCCGAAGGTCGCAGGTTCAAATCCTGTCCCCGCAACCAATGGTCCCGTGGTGTAGTGGTTAACATGCCTGCCTGTCACGCAGGAGATCGCCGGTTCGACCCCGGTCGGGACCGCCATTTTATGTTGGCTCGGTAGCTCAGTCGGTAGAGCAGAGGACTGAAAATCCTCGTGTCGGCGGTTCGATTCCGTCCCGAGCCACCATTTTTTTATTTTTTTTATTTTTTTTTATTTATGCCGGCTTAGCTCAATTGGTAGAGCAACTGACTTGTAATCAGTAGGTTGGGGGTTCAAGTCCTCTAGCCGGCACCATTTAGGGGCATAGTTTAAAGGTAGAACTGAGGTCTCCAAAACCTCCAGTGTGGGTTCAATTCCTACTGCCCCTGTAAATTATATGGGCCTATAGCTCAGCTGGTTAGAGCGCACGCCTGATAAGCGTGAGGTCGATGGTTCGAGTCCATTTAGGCCCACCATATATTCCGCAGTAGCTCAGTGGTAGAGCTATCGGCTGTTAACCGATCGGTCGTAGGTTCGAGTCCTACCTGCGGAGCCATGGCCCGTTGGTCAAGTGGTTAAGACACCGCCCTTTCACGGCGGTAACACGGGTTCGAATCCCGTACGGGTCATAAAAAAAGAGTCAGCATATTGCTGACTCTTTTTTATTATGTATAAGCCTCTTTTTATCACCTTATTTTCCTCAAATAAATAAAGGGATTTAGGAAAAGCTATGGTATGTATTAAAAGGAGGAGATGAAAAATGACACAAGTTAGAGAACTTATGAGTACTCATATCGTACATTGTACACCATTAGACAATGTATATGAGGCGGCTGTAAAAATGAAGGAAGAATCGGTTGGATTGATTCCTGTTATTGAAAATAAACAAGTTGTTGGGCTTGTTACTGATCGAGACTTAGTTGTTCGTGGGATTGCTGAAAAACATCCTGGATCTAATCAAATTACAAATGTAATGACAACAAACATTGTTTCAGTTTCTCCAGATGATTCTATTGAAAAAGCTACAGAATTAATGGCACAATATCAAATTAGACGGTTACCGGTAGTTGAGAGCGGTCAACTCGTTGGGATGCTAGCACTAGGTGATTTAGCTATAAGAAAATCAGCAGATGATCAAGCAGGGTTTGCTTTAAGTGAAATCTCGGAGCATACGGAATAAATTATGTATAAAGATCAGATACATCATTCTAGTATATATGGATTAAACTAATATGTTAGCGTGATGTATCTAGGGCATTATATAATAAGTATAGAGTCAATATTTTTGACAGTTTTTTTAAATTTGTCATTCCTAATTTTTAATAAGAGAAAAAATGATATACTGAGAGATATAAGTATTATGATAGATTTTGAATATAACAATATTTATTATTAATGATGTAATAATGAATTAATATTTCCTACGTAGATAAAGTGAAACTTTAATTATTGGGGGGGGGGTGTCCATCCCCCAATAATTATTAGTTGAACCAATCGGGCTTTTATGGGCAGTTTTATCTCCCACCTAACTTCCTCGCATTCGCAGAATTTTGAGGTGGGAGTCTTACTGCCTGAAAATAGCGGGATAAAAAGGGAAGGGGAATTATATGAGGGCTGTACAGGGCGATCCAAATTGGAATTTGGTTACAGATACATATATAGAACCAAATAATTTCGCTGAGTTATTTTCTTTGCTTGTACCTTGTCATCCAAAAGGTGAAGGGAAAGAGCGAACTATATTAGTATGGAAAGAAAAAGAATTTTATAAAGAAGAAAATTTAGCGGCATTTATCGTATATGGCATGGATAAAGTAAAGAATTTACCGCAGTTTCATAAAGATGGAATTCCAACTCTAGTACGTATTCTTCGTTTATGTCAAGAGATTGGTTGGTATGAAGAGGCAAATGCTTTTATGATAACCCAAGGGCTAGATGAATTTGTCCAAACTTCATTGGAGTATGAAACATGGGATCTTTTGACGAAAGCAGTTGCTTTAAACTATTTAATTATTAAATATCGTATTGGTGAATTAACAGCTGAGGATGTAGAAATTTGGGATCGAGTTAAATTTAATGAGAAATGTATAACCGATTGCAAACATCTATTATCTCATAAAGAAGTATTGGAATTTACATTCTTTTATATATGTAAGCGAGCGAAGCTACTGTCAAAAGAGCAATTAAATAGTGATATGATGAGTCTAGCAATGCATTGTAATACTTTTGTGTATGATTTATATACACATGACTTATTACGAAAGTATCGTAAGTGTACAGACTTCCTATCATATTATGGACCTAGTCAAGCAGTTTTAGCTTGTCAAAGAGCTGTACTTTCACAAATTTCCGATCGATTAGACCCTTTAAAGACAACTCATGTAGATGATTATTTATATGTGATGAAAGAAATGATGGAGCATATGACGATAGGGGTAATGGATCGGTATGGTCATTTTATTGGAAAGTTACTATCATATGTACCATTTTTCGAAATGATCCAAGTTCCACAGCATGCATATTATTGTGAAGAATTACTGTATATTTGTAAGGGAATTGAATACAAAGAAGAACTACTACGCAATTATATATTTATACAATTACATGATTGTTTACCATCATTCTTTAAACTATTTCTTAAAAATAAGCGTTATGCAACGATTCATGATATTCTTTTCTATTGGTGCGACGATGAACAAAGAATGAGCTTAGAGAAAAAATATAATCTTAGTTTTATTTATGAAAAATATGCTTGTGGATAAACCGTATTTTACATATTAAAAATTAATATAAATTAAAAAGGATCTCAAGTTTATGTGAGATCCTTTTTTGTTAGTAAAACAAGGAGAAAGTAACTAAGATAAGAAATAACATTCCATAAAGGAGAAATTGTGAAGTATAACTTCCTTGTATACCAAAAAAAGTATTCATTTTTTCATATAAATTCAATATATATTTCATTGGATTATCTTTGAAAGATTGGTACACAGTGTCTCCTCTTTCTAAGCTTCTTGTTCATGTTTTTGGTTATTAGGAACATTAACGTATCTAGCTAGGAATAATAAAACACCTATAAAGAATACAGGAAGTACAGTAGATAAATAAAAACCATTACTAATTATATTTGTTATAAGAGCACTCAAAAGAAAAATTGCATTATAAATATGGGCAATTTTTTGTTTTAGCCGCATTTGTAATGCTTCCATAATGATTTCTAAAGCAACAAAAGCAATAATAATAGATAAAAATACAGTGTTCGTATTATAAATGATTAAACAACAGATTAAACCTAAAAAGGCCAGGTATTCAATAAAGAGAGGTATATTGCGTGGCATATAATTTACCTAACTAAATATGGCAGTGGGTTTACTGCATTTGTTTTTTCAAAATTCCATTCCCCATTATGTAATTCAAAATGAAGATGTTGCCCGTATGAATGACCTGTATTTCCCATATGACCTACTAATTGTCCAGTTTGTACTTGATCACCAGCTTGTACAGTACGATCCTTCATATGAGCATAAACTGTTGTATATAATTTCCCATTTATTTGATGGGCGATGAACACGACATTGCCGTAGCTAGCCGAATAATAAGATTTCACAACCTTACCCGCAGCAGCAGCTTGAATAGAGACATTTCCTTGTGCTGCTATATCTATACCATAATGCATTTGCTCCCAGCGCATATCAAAAGTGGAGCTGATTTTTCCTTGAGTAGGGAATTTGAAAACTGCTGGAATTGATGCAGGTTGAGCTGTTTTAGCTTGTGCTTGATTTTGATTTTGCACTACATAGTGTTTTGCTACATATCCGTATCCTGTGCCAAAACGAATTTTATACCAAGTACCTACCGTTTCTACTACTTGTACTTGTGTACCATTTTGTAATGAGCCAAGTAGAGTGCCACTTGTGCTAGCATTGCTACGTACATTTAATTTTGGTGTTGCAACAGTATAAGAAGGAGAATCTTGTACAGTTACACCTTTTACTAGAGGTGTGGATCCATTAGATACAAATGTTTTTTGGACGTAACCAATTTGCCCGTTATGTAATATTTTGTACCAATCTCCTTGTTCACCTTGAATGGTAATGAATTGACCATTTGGTAATATATCTAGAATAGAAGACTCTGTATTAGGTTCAGAACGAACGTTTAATGCGTTTGCATTTACGATATATTGATTCTTTGGTTGAACATTTTTTTTGAATAGAATTGCATCTTTTTTCATATAGCCTGTTTTGTTGTTAACAGATACTTTATACCAATCTTGAGTTGTCTCAAGAATAGTAACAGGGCTATTAAATCGAATGTTATCAATTATTGCACTGTCTGCATGGTTATTTTGATGTAGTGCAACGTTATCAATTTTTACATATCCAGTTTTTACTGTAGATGGTTGCTTAGCAGCTGCTGTTTGTATATCGGATTCTCCCATAGAAGGAAGTAAAGAAGCAATTGCGATAGTAGTTGCTGTTAAAGCTGTAGCTTTCATATTCATGTAATAAAGACCTCCTCTAGTTGTATAGTTGTAATTTTATTATAGTATAAAGATATAATATAGTGGGTGTATTCACATAAATGTAATATGAAATCAATATAAATAATGTTAGAAGAGAGGTTCATATATAAATATTGTATATATCATTTGTGGGGTCGCATTTATATTTGTTTAACACGTTAATATTTAATTCGCAATTAAGAAAATTAAAACAGTTGATGATGTCTTATGGCGGTGTTATACTGACAGTGATAATTTTATAGTTTGCTAGGAGGGCTGGTGTTGCCAGCTGAGAGTAAGACCTTAAGTCTTTGATCCTTTTTATTACCTGATCTAGATTATGCTAGCGTAGGGAAGCAATTCGGACACTAACAATGAGTCCCCGTTTCTTTGCGTATAGAAACGGGGCTTTTTTATTTAAAAATTTCATATTAACACCACTAGGGGTGCTTTTCGTGCTGAGAGAGGAATAATCCTTAACCCTTACAACACCTGATCTAGATAATACTAGCGAAGGGAAGTGGAACAACGAATAAATTATAATTTTATTTGCTGTAACCACTTCTTATATACAGAAGTGGTTTTTTTATTGAGATAAATAGATATATAGGAAGGGGAATTATTAATGAAATTTTGTGAAAGATTATTTGATACGGTGCAGCCTGTTTGGGAGAAAAGTCATAATCATCCGTTTGTAGTAGGTATGGGGGATGGTACGTTGGAAAAAGACAAATTCCAGTACTATATTATTCAAGATTATTTATATTTGTTAGATTATGCAAAGCTATATGCAATTGGGGTTGTAAAGGCAACGAATCCACAAGTTATGGCAAAATTTGCAGAGCAAATTGATGGGATTTTAAATGGTGAAATGACGATTCATAAACAGTATGCAAAAAGACTTGGCATTTCTGCACAAGAGATGGAATCTGCGAAACCATCTGCTAAAAATTTAGCCTATACAAATTACATGATGTCTGTATCTCAAAATGGCACACTTGCAGAATTAATATCAGCTTTACTTCCATGTATGTGGAGTTATTGGGAGATTGGAAAGCGTTTAAATGATATTCCTGGAGCAGGAGATCATGAGTTCTTTGGAGAGTGGATTCAAGGATATAGTTCTGAAGAATACGGTAACCTTTGTATTTGGTTAATAGATTTATTAAATGAAATGGCAGTTGGAAAGTCAGAGAAAGAGCTAGACCGATTAGAGGAGATTTTCTTATATTCCAGCCGATTTGAATATTTATTCTGGGATATGGCTTATCGTAAGGAGATGTGGGGTTTTGAGGAGCAAGAACATACTACAGTTTCATAATGTTTCCTTTCATTATGATGAGAAACCAATCATCAGTGAATTAAATGCTTCTATACAAGATAAAGAGTTTGTAAGTATTATCGGACCGAGTGGATGCGGGAAAAGTACTTTATTTCGCCTTATTACAGGCTTAGAAGAGGCAAGTATTGGACAGATAGAGCTGACAGAAACAAAGAGTCATCCTGTAGGGTATATGCCCCAAAGAGATATGCTCTTGCCGTGGAGGACGATTATTGAAAATGCGGCCCTGCCGCTAGAGTGCCAAGGAGTGCAGAAGAAAGAAGCGCAAGTAAAAGCGAAAGAACTGTTACATAAATTTGGTTTACAAGGGTACGAGAAAAAATATCCGAAAGATTTATCTGGCGGTATGAGGCAACGCGTATCTTTTATCCGAACTTTATTAACAGGCGGGGAGATATTATTGTTAGATGAACCTTTTAGTGCATTGGACGCTTTAACGAAGGCATCTTTGCAAGAATGGTTGTTTGAACAATGGAAAGAGTGGGAAAAAACAATTTTATTTATCACTCATGATGTTGAAGAAGCACTGTTTCTTTCTAATCGAATTTTGGTTGTAGAAAATCAACCGATAGCAACTTTAACTGAGCGAATTGTGCCGCTTGATCGTAACCGAACAAGAAAAGATTTATATAAGCCTGAAGTGTTAGCGCTTAAAGAAGATCTCCTTAGTATGTTACAAAGGCAGGTACTCGTATGATGAATCGCTTGAAGGAGCTATTACCTGCCCTCATATTAAGTGGAATTTTACTTGCTCTGTGGGAAGTAGGAGCAAGAATTGTAGATGAGATGTACATTTTGCCATCACCGTCTGCAATTGTAATGAAGATATGGGTGCTGAAAGATATATTATTTACGGTTCATTTACCTGCAACGTTGTACGTCGTTTTAATAGGCGTTGTTATTTCTATCGTACTGGGCGTAGGGCTAGCAATGTTAATGAATGCGAGTACATGGATGGAGAGAGCGTTTTATCCGTTATTAGTAGCTTCACAAACAATCCCGATTACAGCACTTGCGCCACTATTTGTTTTATGGTTTGGATATACCATTTGGAGCAAGGTTGTTGTTACAGTTTTAATTACGTTTTTCCCAATTGCGGTAAATACGTATGATGGACTGCGTAGTACGAAGAAAGAATGGGAGGAGCTCTTAGTTACGTACGGTGCAACGAAAAAGGATATTTTTCTAAAGCTAAAATTGCCATCTGCTCTTCCTTACTTTTTCTCAGCGTTAAAAATTGCAGTTCCGCTTAGTGTAATAGGGGCAGCAATTGGAGAATGGCTGGGTGCACAAGCTGGGCTTGGATATTTCAGTAAAAGAATGATGACGCAGTTAGACGGAGCTGGTGTATTTGCACCCATTGTATTGTTATCATTATTAGCTATTTTCTTCGTCATACTTATTTCTATATTAGAAAAGAAATTTATTAGTTGGAGGAAACATTCATGAAATTATTAAAACGCATCTTTGTGTTTACATTATTAGTTGCAATGATTGCAGGATGTTCGAGTAATTCAGCATCAGATAAGAGTAAAAAAGAAAAAGAAATAACGGTCATGCTTGATTGGTACCCGAATGCGGTACATAGCTTTATTTATACGGCAATTGAAAAAGGATACTTTAAAGAAGAAGGAGTAAAGGTGAATATTAAATTCCCTTCTAATCCGACTGATCCATTAACGCTAGCGGCAGCAGGGAAAGTGACAGTTGGTTTGTATTATCAGCCAGATGTTGTTATGGCCAGAGCAAATGAACAAATTCCAGTGAAATCAATTGGAGCTGTCGTACGTTCCCCATTAAATCATGTTGTATCGCTGAAATCGGCAGGTATTCAATCACCGAAAGATTTAGAAGGAAAAACAGTTGGATATTCTGGAACCCCTTTAAGTGAAGCATATTTAAAAACGATGATAAAAAAAGATGGTGGTAATCCAGATACAGTAAAAGTAGTTGATGTTGGATTTGATTTAGTACCAGCGTTAATTACGAAAAAAGTAGATGCTGTAACAGGAGCATACATTAACCATGAAGTACCTGTTATGCGTCATGAGGGACATGAACCAGCATACTTTAATCCAGCTGATTACGGAGTACCGAACTATCATGAGCTTGTGTTTGTAGCGGGTGATAAAACGTTGAAAAAAGATAAAGAAGCATTGCAAGCCTTTTTACGTGGTGCGAAAAAAGGATATGATTTCATGAAGAAAAATCCGGATGAAGCATTAAATATTTTATTAAATCATCAAGAAAAAGAAAACTTCCCGCTAGTACCAGAAGTTGAAAAAGAAAGTATGAAAATTTTATTAGAGAAGATGGAAACGAAAGATGAGCCATTCTTATCAGATTCAAAAGAGTCATGGGAGAAGCAAAATAAATGGCTGAAAGAAAAAGGAATGACGAAAGAAATTGTTCCAGCCGATGAATTATTCGAAAACATTTTAAAGTAGGCGAATGAATATGAAAAATGAGCTCCATGTAATCTCAAATGGTCACATGCCATTCGAAGAGTTAGTGAATGTAGCGATGCAAATTGAGAGTGAGATTGATTATTTGCATATTCGTGAGCGTGAGAAAAGTACGAAGGAATTGTATGAAGGTGTGGAAAGTCTTTTGGGTAAAGGCTTTCCGGCATCAAAGATAGTGATAAATGATCGAATTGATATTGCTATTCTATTAAATATTCCGCGTGTGCAGCTAGGATATCGAAGCGCAGATGTAAGGTCAGTGAAAGAAAAGTTTTCTTATTTGCATGTTGGTTATTCAGTACATTTTCTAGATGAAGCGATAGTGGCATTTAAAAATGGAGCGGATTCCCTCGTTTACGGTCATGTATTTCCAACGACTTGTAAAAAGGATGTACCAGCAAGAGGATTAGAAGAAATTGCTCATATGGCAAGGTGCTTATCCATACCAATAACTGCAATTGGTGGAATCACTCCGGAAAATACAGGTGATGTTCTTGCAAATGGTGTAAGTGGCATTGCTGTTATGTCCGGGATTATAAGCAGTAGTAATCCGCATAGCAAGGCGAAATCTTATAAGGAATCAATAAGAAAGTGGGCGGAAAAACATGTGTAAGAAGTACGATGTAGCGATTATTGGCGGAGGTGTAATTGGTAGTTCAGTTGCACACTTTCTAGCAGAAAGAGGGCATAAAGTAGCGATTGTAGAGAAGCAAAGAATCGCATCTGAAGCTTCGAAAGCAGCTGCTGGTTTACTCGGTGTTCAGGCAGAGTGGGATGAATATGATCCGCTGTTTGAACTTGCTAGAGAAAGCCGTGCTATATTTCCACAACTTGCAGAAGTTTTACGTGAAAAGACAGGCATCGATATTGGGTATGAGGAAAAAGGCATTTATCGCATTGCCCAAAATGAAGATGAGAAGGAAAGAATTCTTCATATTATGGATTGGCAACAGAAAACAGGTGAAGATTCCTATTTTCTAACGGGGGACCATTTACGGGAAAAAGAGCCGTTTCTATCCGAGTCAATTATAGGAGCGGTATATTATCCGAAAGATGGTCACGTTATTGCGCCAGAGCTTACGAAAGCATTCGCACATTCCGCGGCATTTTCTGGAGCTGACATATATGAACAAACAGAAGTGTTTGATATTCGTATTGAGAATAATAAAGTGACTGGGATTGTTACGAGTGAAGGTGTAATCACATGCGAAAAAGTCGTTATCGCTGGAGGGTCATGGAGTACGAAATTACTACATTATTTCCATAGTGATTGGGGTACATATCCTGTTAAGGGAGAGGTTGTTGCAGTAAGAAGCAGGAAACCTCTCTTGAAAGCTCCTATTTTCCAAGAGCGGTTTTATATTACGCCGAAGCGCGGTGGCCGTTATGTGATTGGGGCAACGATGAAGCCTCATACGTTCAATAAATCTGTACAACCAGAAAGTATTACTTCCATATTAAAGCGTGCTTATACGATATTGCCTGCTTTAAAAGAAGCAGAGTGGGAAAGTACATGGGCAGGATTAAGGCCACAATCGAATCATGAAGCTCCTTATATGGGAGAGCATGAAGAAATAAAAGGTTTATATGCTTGTACTGGACATTATCGAAACGGTATTTTATTAAGTCCTGTTTCTGGTCAGTATATGGCTGATTTAATAGAAGGAAAGCAGGAGAATCATCTGCTAGATTCATTGCTTTCTAAATCGGTTTAGAAAGGGGATGGAAGTTTGAATTTGAAAATTAATGGTAATCAAATTGAAGTACCAGTGAGTGTGAAAACAGTAGCTGAGCTACTTACACATTTAGAATTAGATAACAGAATTGTTGTAGTAGAGCGTAATAAAGATATTTTACAAAAAGATGATCATAAAGATACATCAGTTTTTGATGGAGACCAAATTGAGATTGTAACTTTCGTAGGAGGCGGTTGATTATGTTAAACATTGGACCATTTTCATTTCATTCTAGACTTTTATTAGGAACAGGGAAATTCTCTGATTTTGATGTGCAGCAAAAGGCAATTGACGTTTCTGAAGCTGAAATTTTAACGTTCGCAGTACGTCGTATGGATATATTTGATGCGAAGCAACCTAATTTATTAGAGAAACTTGATTTGAAAAAATATACGTTACTACCAAATACAGCGGGAGCAAAAAATGCTGAAGAAGCTGTTCGAATTGCGAAATTAGCAAAAGCTTCTGGACTTTGTGACATGATAAAAGTAGAAGTTATTGGTGATGATAGAACGTTATTACCTGATCCGGTAGAAACGTTAAAAGCATCTGAAATGTTACTTGAAGAAGGATTTATCGTTCTACCGTACACATCTGATGATGTTGTATTAGCGCGTAAATTACAAGAACTTGGCGTGCATGCCATTATGCCAGGTGCATCACCGATTGGTTCAGGGCTTGGTATTGTAAATCCATTAAATTTAAGCTTCATTATTGAACAAGCGACAGTACCTGTTATCGTTGATGCCGGTATTGGTAGCCCAGCTGATGCGGCATTTGCAATGGAATTAGGAGCAGATGGCGTGTTATTAAATACAGCAGTATCTGGTGCGAAAGATCCTATTAAAATGGCATCCGCGATGAAATTAGGTATTGAAGCAGGCCGATTAGGCTTTGAAGCGGGTCGTATTGCGCGCAAACGTTGTGCGACAGCGAGTAGTCCTTTAGAAGGAATGAGCGTAGTTGAATAATCGATATTCTCGCCAAGAATTATTTTCTCCAATTGGAGAAGAAGGACAACAAAAGATAGGAGAAAAGCATGTACTCATTATTGGTGCGGGTGCACTAGGTAGTGCAAATGCAGAGATGTTTGTAAGAGCAGGCGTTGGTAAGGTGACAATTGTTGACCGCGATTATGTAGATTGGAGTAATTTACAAAGGCAGCAATTGTATGCAGAGTGTGATGTAGAGAATAACCTTCCGAAGGCTGTAGCGGCAAAGAAGCGTCTGGAAGAGGTTAATAGTGAAGTAAGAGTAGAAGCTCTCGTTCAAGATGTAACGGCTGAAGAATTAGAAGAACTCGTTACAAACGTTGATGTAATCATTGATGCGACTGATAATTTCGAAACGCGTTTCATTGTGAACGATATATCGCAAAAATATTCTATTCCATGGGTTTACGGGGCATGTGTAGGAAGTTACGGCCTTTCTTACACAATTCTTCCTAGTAAAACGCCATGTTTATCATGTTTATTACAATCGATTCCGCTTGGCGGAGCGACATGTGATACAGCGGGGATTATATCACCTGCTGTATCTCTTGTCGTTTCTCATCAAGTAACGGAAACACTTAAACTGTTAGTAGAAGATTATGAATCGCTTCGAGATGGACTTGTATCATTTGATGTATGGAAAAATGAATATTCATGTATGAACGTGCAAAAACTTCGTAAACATAATTGTCTATCGTGCGGTGAGAATGCGTTATATCCATATTTAAATAAAGAAAACACATCGAAAACAGCAGTTTTATGCGGGAGAAATACAGTTCAAATTAGACCACCTTATAAAGAGGAAATGAATTTTGAACAATATAAAAAACTGCTGAATGACCGTGTGAATGATTTGAATGTAAATCCATACTTACTATCGTTTTCAGTTGAAGGAAAGAGATTAGTTGCCTTTAAAGATGGCCGTGTACTTGTACATGGAACGAAAGATATAAGCGAAGCAAAGACGATTTATCATCGCTATTTTGGATAGAAAAGGATGAGTGAGATGGAAGTGAATAAAGCTTTAACAATTGCAGGATCTGACAGCGGAGGCGGTGCTGGAATTCAAGCAGATTTAAAAACATTCCAAGAGCTTGGTGTGTATGGCATGACGGCTATTACAGCAATTACTGCTCAAAATACGCTTGGCGTTCAAGGGGTATATCCTGTTTCTTTAGAAGGAATTACGGAACAGCTGAATTCAATTGGTACGGATTTAACGCCAGATGCTGTGAAACTAGGGATGCTATTTAGCAGTGAAATTATTCAAATTGTCGCAGAACATATTAAGAAATTTGGCTGGAATAATATTGTGCTAGATCCTGTTATGATTGCTAAGGGCGGGGCATCATTATTACAACAAGAAGCAGTGCAAGCATTAAAAGAATATTTATTGCCACTAGCAACTGTTGTAACACCGAATGTTCCGGAAGCAGAAGTGTTAACTGGGATGGAGATTCAAAATATAGAAGATAGTAAAGAAGCTGCGAAAGTATTGCACGAATTAGGTGCTAAATATGTTCTTATGAAGGGCGGACATGCAGAATATCAAGGTAATGAAGTAATTGATTTACTCTTTGATGGAGAAGAGTTTATTGAATTTAGAAGTGAACGAATTCCTTCGAAGCAAACGCACGGAAGTGGCTGCACATTTGCTTCAGCAGTTACAGCTGGACTTGCAAAAGGATACTCAATTGAAGAGGCAGTTCAAGAGGCAAAACGATTTATTAGTATAGCAATTGAAGAGCCATTGAATATTGGTAGTGGCCATGGACCGACGAATCATTTTGCTTATAAAGTGAATAAGACACATGCATAAGTGAAAATTTAACCAGTGGGGCTATATCCCCACTGGTTATTAATGTTAATGATTAATAGGGGTTTAATATATGCTAGCAAATGTGATTGGTTCTTCTTGTTTAAATGCGTCCTTTAGATGAGTAAAGTATATAAAAGATGTGATGAGATTAATATTAAATATATAAAATAGGGAATCATAGCTTTCTTATTTTTACTTAAGTATTTACTATAAATTAATAACAAACAAGAAATTAAAAAAATGATTTCTAATGTAGTACGGAATTCAGTATAACCAGGAATAATAACTATAATCGCTAGAATGAATAGCAACGAATTACCTAGAATATTTATTATTTTGATAAAATTATTCTTTGTATCCTCGATCATATACCATCCTCTTTTCACTTTTAGTTTTTAATCATTTTTTTATTTAGTATTATTACAATACGACTAATGAAAATCCCTATTGAATACAAAAATTTTTATTGTTTACTTTTTCCAAATACAGGAGTAATATATCAGCCAGAATACATTTCTTGTAATACGCTGAGTCCAATTGTATGGAGCGGAGGAACCAATTTGTGCGTCGTCACTAGGGGTGAATCTTTCAATGTTGAAAGTAGGGCTACTCTCAAAGTCCGAATCCGACAGCTAACTTCGTAAGCGTCTTGAGAGAGGACGGTGCCATGATGGATATATCACTTCGTCGGTCTGATTAGTATAGGAGAATATCAATCTGTGTTGGAGTTCTTTTATGCTAAGGAGGATGAGGTACATGGAATTAACGCTTATTTGTGTTGGAGAAGAAAATAAGGTAAAGAGTTTAAGAGAGCTAGTAGCAGTTCAGCATGAGTTAATTATTTTTACAGCAAATGAAGAGCTAGCAGCTCAAGTTAGAAATTGTGGATTTGATTCGACTTATAGCTGTAATAAGGAGCAGGATTTTACTAGTATTTGCGAGCGGATTAAGAAAGTAATTTTATTAGGAGATGAGCTTCCGATAGTTAGCTTTTTCACAGAACGCATTCGTTTTTCTTTTCAAGCGCCTATTACTGTTGTTACAAAGAATAAACGCTATCCAGCCAGGCTCTATGAAACAATTGGAGCTAAATTTGTAGTGTTTACGAACTGTGATAATATTTCTTTTTTATTTTTTGAATAGGGCGGGGGAAACGAAGATGAGGGTATTGTTACTAGGAGATATTGCGAATCGTTGGGTGGTATCGGTAGAGCGAGTTCAAGAATTGGTAGTGCTCGATCCTATTTTTCCAAGGCCATATATAATATTGCCATCGAAAGATGCTTTATATTTAAAAACGGATATTATCGAATATGAGCAGCTACATGCAGAACTGTCACAAGTTTATATTCGGGGGAGAAATTTACGTGCATTTTTGCGTGGAGAATAAAGTGAAACTTTAATCAGTGGGAGTCTTACTGCTCACAAATAGCGGGATAAAGGTTGAATGAAAAAAGAGCGAATACTGAGTGCAACAAGCTATGCACTTCATGTAGTTCGCTCTTTTTATTTCATATTTAAAAGATCATTTTTATGAAAAAGAAAGAAAAGACAAGGAAATAGATGGAATTATATGAATAACACTTAATGTAAGCGTTTAAACAGCGGGATATTTTCTTATTTTCAGTAATTTGCCTCTTTACAAGTTAAATATAGAGGAGTATATTTACTCTCATAAATCATTCATGAAATTTCCAAAAAAAACCTAAAATCGCTGAGTTCCAGAAATGGAGCGGGGGAACCAATTTTGTGCATCGTCACTTGGGGTGAATCTTTCAGTTTTGAAAGTAGGGCTACTCTTTAGGCCCGAATCCGACAGCTAACCTCGTAAGCGTTTAGAGAGGAGGTTTACTTTGTGTAGTTCGTTTCGAACACTAAGTAGAGCTTAGTGTTCTTTTTTTGATGATTAGATGGAAAATTTTAACAGAAGAGAGGGATAGTTATGTTAGATGTTGTAATGATCGGGATTTTTGTTGGGTTAGTCGCATCGATGGCAAGTCTTGCAAGTTGGTCAGATAAAGTTGTGAAAGAAGGGAAGCAATCATGATGATTGCCTTATCGGTTATTGTTGCAGCGATTACGGTGTACTTAGTATACGCATTATTAAATCCAGAAAAGTTTTAATTAGGGGGAATCATTCATTATGATTTGGGTTGCAGTCGTTATTACAATGCTCTTGTTTATTCTAGTAGCAAAGCCAATGGGGATTTATTTAGAGAAAGCCTTTCAAGGTAGCAAGAAGCTAGATAAAGTATTCGGGCCTTTTGAAAAACTTATTTTTAAAATTACGGGTGTAAAAGCATACAATCAAACGTGGAAGCAATACGCATTATCATTAATTTTGTTAAACGGATTTATGATTATCGTTGTTTATTTCATTTTCAGATTACAAGGTGTGCTGCCGCTAAATCCAGCGCATATTGCAGGGATGGAGCCTACGCTCGCTTTTAATACAGCAATTAGTTTTATGGCTGATACAAATTTGCAGCATTATAGCGGTGAAAATGGTTTATCTTATTTATCACAATTAATCGCCATTACGTTTTTAATGTTTGCAGCACCAGCAACGACGTTAGCGATTGTTATGGCATTTATAAGAGGGCTTGCTGGAAAAGAACTTGGGAACTTCTTCGTTGATTTTACGAGAGCTTTAACGAGAGTTTTTCTTCCAATCGCATTTGTTGCGGCGTTAGCCTTTGTCGCACTCGGTGTACCACAAACGTTAGACGGGGCAGTTACAGCACATACGATTGAAGGTGCAAAGCAAAGTATATTACGTGGACCAGTTGCATCATTCGTTTCAATTAAGGAACTTGGGAATAATGGTGGTGGTTTCTTCGGAGCAAACTCAGCGCATCCATTTGAAAATCCAGGACAAATTAGTAATATTTTGCAAATGATGCTTATGATGTTATTACCAACAGCACTTCCATTTACGTACGGAAGAATGGTAGGAAATAAAAAGCAAGGACGTATCCTTTTTGTATCACTGTTCATGGTCTTTTTACTAGGATTTATAACGATTACGACATCCGAATTACATGGAAATCCAGTATTGAACCAAACGGGTATCCAGCATGTGCAAGGAAGCACAGAAGGAAAAGAAGTACGATTCGGAACCGTATTTTCTTCACTTTACGCGACAGTAACGACAGCTGCTGAAACAGGAGCGGTTGATACGATGCATGATACGTTAACACCAATTGGCGGTTTAGTTCCACTCGTAAATATGATGTTGAATACAGTATATGGCGGCGTTGGAGCAGGCTTTATCAATATTATCATGTATGCAATTATTGCAGTCTTTATATCAGGATTAATGGTCGGACGGACGCCAGAGTTTTTAGGTAAAAAGATTGAAGGTAAGGAAATGAAATTAATTGCGGTAACGATATTATTCCATCCGTTGCTTATTTTAGGATTTTCAGCATTAGCTCTTTCAACAAGTTTAGGAACAGATGCCATTTCTCATTCCGGTTTTCACGGTTTAACGCAAGTTGTATATGAATACACATCGTCAGCTGCGAATAACGGGTCTGGATTTGAAGGTTTAGGGGATAATACGCCGTTTTGGAATATTACGACTGGTTTAGTTATGTTTTTAGGACGTTATTTCAGCTTAATTACGATGCTAGCTGTTTCTGCTTCACTGAAGGAGAAAACGGTCGTACCAGAAACAGTCGGAACATTCCGTACGGATAATAGTTTATTTGGTGGCATCTTCATCGGAACGATTGTAATTGTCGGTGCGTTAACATTCTTCCCGATGTTAGTATTAGGTCCAATTGCAGAATTTCTTACATTGAAGTAATGGAGGGTAAATGATGAGACCGGTAGTAGTAAAAGAAAAACAAGTGAACGAGTCACAAATACATGTTATAGAAGATGAGGTTAGACAAGCGAAAACGTTGGATCGTGATATCGTGACGCATGCGATGAAACAATCCTTTGCGAAATTGAATCCGAAAGTAATGATAAAAAATCCTATTATGTTCATTGTGGAAATTGGATTTATAATAACGTTACTTTTATCCTTTCTTCCAAGTAGTTCGAGTAGCGTACCAGGATGGTTTAATATAACAGTTTCTCTCATTCTATTATTTACAGTTTTATTTGCTAACTTTGCAGAAGCGTTAGCTGAAGGTCGTGGTAAAGCGCAAGCCGATTCTTTAAAACAATCGAAAAAAGATGTATTTGCAAATGTTGTAAAAGAAAATGGAGACATTGTTCAAGTTTCAGCAACTGATCTGAGAAAAGGTGACATTGTTATTGTAAAACAAGGAGAAATGATTCCAAATGATGGTGAAGTAATTAAAGGATTAGCGTCTGTAGATGAATCTGCAATAACAGGAGAATCTGCTCCTGTTATAAAAGAAGCAGGTGGCGATTTTTGTTCCGTAACAGGCGGTACGATGGTCGTAAGTGATGAGATTACAATTGTGATTACGAGTAACCCAGGTGAATCATTTATCGATAAAATGATTTCTTTAGTAGAAGGAGCTGCTCGTCAAAAAACGCCGAATGAGATTGCTTTAAATACAGTATTAACGAGTTTAACTCTTATTTTCTTAATAGTTGTTGTGACGTTGCCGATTTTTACAAATTATTTAGGGTTTCAAATTGATACAGCTGTACTTGTAGCGTTGTTAGTTTGTTTAATTCCGACGACAATTGGTGGGTTATTATCAGCGATTGGTATTGCTGGGATGGACCGTGTGACAAAATTTAATGTGCTAGCAATGTCAGGGAAAGCAGTAGAAGCTGCGGGTGATATTAATACAATTATTTTAGATAAAACGGGTACGATTACTTTCGGAAACCGGATGGCACATACACTGCTTCCTGTAGGAAATGAAACGATTGAGCAAGTAGGAAAATGGGCTGCGATTAGCTCAGTTTTAGATGAAACACCAGAAGGTCGATCAGTTATAGAATATGTACAAACGAAATCTATATCATATAATAGAGAAATTGCAGAACAAGGTGAATTTGTTCCATTTAAAGCAGAAACGAGAATGAGTGGTGTTGATTTACAGGACGGAACGAAAGTGAGAAAAGGTGCTGTTAGTGCAGTTATTGAATGGGTTCAATCGCAAGGCGGAACAATTCCGAAAGATGTGAATCAAAAAGCAGATTTAATCTCAAAAGAGGGCGGGACACCGCTTGTAGTTGCAGTAGATGATCGTATTTATGGTTTGATTTATTTAAAGGATACAGTAAAACCTGGTATGCGTGAACGTTTTGAACAATTGCGCCAAATGGGGATTAAAACGGTTATGTGTACTGGTGATAATCCGTTAACAGCAGCAACAATTGCAAAAGAAGCAGGGGTAGATGAATTCGTTGCCGAGTGTAAACCGGAGGATAAAATTGCGGTTATTAAAGCAGAGCAAGATAAAGGGAAACTTGTAGCGATGACAGGTGATGGTACAAATGATGCTCCGGCATTAGCGCAAGCTGACGTTGGATTAGCGATGAATAGTGGTACGACAGCTGCGAAAGAAGCAGCGAATATGATTGATTTAGATTCGAATCCAACGAAAATTATTGAGGTTGTAGGAATCGGTAAGCAATTGTTAATGACACGAGGTGCGTTAACGACGTTTAGTATTGCGAATGATATTGCAAAATATTTTGCAATCATTCCAGCAATGTTTACACTTGCGATTCCGCAAATGGAAGCATTAAACATTATGAAATTAACATCACCGCTTTCAGCAATCTTATCAGCATTAATATTTAATGCAGTTATTATTCCGTTACTCATTCCGTTAGCGATGAAAGGTATTGCGTATAAACCGATGAGTTCTAATGCACTACTTAGTCGAAACTTATTCATTTACGGGCTTGGCGGAGTGATCGTTCCGTTCATTGGAATTAAAGTAATTGATATGATTGTCGGCTTGTTCATATAAGGAAGAGGGGAAAAAAGATGGCGAAAAAACAAAGTATACTTTCACCAATTATTCGTATTACTTTTACATTTCTAGTCTTGTGTGGACTTGTATACCCGCTTATTGTAACTGGTATTGCGCAAGCGGTAATGAAGGATAATGCGGATGGAAGTCTTATATATAATGATAAGGATGAAGTAGTTGGTTCAAAATTAATCGGTCAAAATTTCACAGATCCACGTTATTTTCATGGACGTGTCTCTAGTATAGAATATAAAGCAGAAGCATCTGGTTCAAATAACTATGCACCGTCTGATCCAGAATTAGCAAAACGAGTTGAGAAAAGTATTGAAGACTGGAAGAAACAAAACAGGGCCGTTCCAGTTACAGAAGTACCGATAGATTTAGTGACGAATTCGGGTTCAGGGCTTGATCCTGACATTAGTCCAAAAGCGGCTTCTGTGCAGGTAGATCGCATCTCGAAATTAACGAATATTCCGAAAGAAAAGCTGGATCAATTGATTAAGGATCAAACAGAAGGTGCTGCACTTGGCTTGTTTGGAGAAGATCGCGTGAACGTTTTAAAGTTAAATTTAGAATTACAGAAATTAATGAAATAGTAACAGTGCTACCTCAATCTAACGGATTGAGGTAGTGTTGTTTCGAAAGAAAGGTTGTGAGTGTTTTGTATGCGGATGACTATAAACCGACGTTTCAAAGGCGAACACCAGAAGAGTATTTAGAATACATTCGTCAACAAAATCGTGGGAAGTTAAAGCTATATGTAGGAGCGGCTCCAGGAGTAGGAAAAAGTTATAAGATGCTCTATGATGCTAGAGAAATGAAAAAGGATGGTATTGATATTGTAATTGGTTTAATTGAAACACATGGGAGGGAAGAGACAGAAGAAGCGATTGCTGATTTAGAAAAAGTCCCTTTAAAAGAAATACAGTATAAAGGAAAGTTATTTTGTGAGCTTGATGTGGAAGGAATTATAAAGCGTGCACCGCAAGTAGTTGTAGTGGATGAACTCGCGCATAGTAATATTCCTGGATCTAAAAATAAGAAACGTTATATGGATGTACAAGAATTATTAGAAGCAGGCATATCCGTATTATCAGCATTTAATATTCAACATTTAGAAAGTGTTCATGACATTGTAGCTCAAATTACGAATGTAAAAGTAAGAGAGCGTATTCCAGATTTTATTTTGCAAAAAGCAAATGAAATTCAACTCGTTGATGCAACGCCCGAGGTACTCCGGAAGAGATTAATAGATGGAAAGATATATAAGGAAGAAAAAATAGAGCAAAGCTTACAAAATTTCTTCACACTCAATAATTTAGGGGCACTCAGAGAGTTATCGCTTCGTGAAGTGGCAGATGATATGGATGAGAAAATTAGTCAAACAGTTACAGAACCAATTGGGGTGAAAGAAAAAATTCTCGTTTGTGTACAATACAGTTCAACAGCGGAGAAGTTGATACGAAGAGGTTGGCGTATGGCTGACCGGTTAAACGCTGAATTGTATGTCTTAAACGTTGAGAGGGAAAATATAGATTCTCTTTCAGCAGGGAAAAAGCAAACAATTGAAGAGTGGAAGTCGCTAACGAATCAATTTGATGCGAGTTTTGTATTAGAAGAAGCGAAAGGAAGAAAACCGGCGGATGTTATTATTGAAGTTGCCCAGAGACTACAAGTAACACAAGTTTTACTCGGGCAATCGGCGAGAACACGGTGGGAGGAAATACGAAAAGGTTCTATTGTAAATGAAATTATGAGACAAACGAAGTATATTGATATTCATATTGTTGCTGATCAAAGAGCTTAAAATAGAGCCGACCTTTCGGGGGCTCTATTTTGCTTTGTGTGCGGTAGGGGAGCGTAGCATTTTCATCGCATATAAGATTACGAGTAGAAACATAATTGCTCCTATGAAGAAAATCCAAAAATAATTTTGGTTAAATAAAAGAAATCCACTTATAATAGGTCCAGCACCCATACCGAGATAGCGAATGAAGTTGTACATACCGATAGCAGTTGCACGTTCTTGTACGAATTCTTCCGTTAATAAAGTAGTGTGAGTTGGCATAGAAAGTCCCATACTAAAACCGTATAAAGATGTAACGATAATTATGAATGGGATATTGATGCTATATGTGAAAGAGAATAAAGTGACACATATAATATTGAAGAAACTAGTGATGAATAAAGCTTGCTTTGTTGTGAGCCGTTTTTGCAAAAATTTGTAGCAATAACTTCCTAACATAATAGAAAGGGACATCGGTACAAACATAAGACCAATTTCACCTGCGTGTAGATAAAATATCTTTGTTAATATGCTAGGCAAAAAAACGAGGAAGCAGAAATACATACAAAATTGAATAAAGCCAATAAGAGCAATGGAAGATCCAGTTTTATTTTTTAAGATAAGCCAGTAATTCTTTTTTGTTTTAGGTTGCTCAATTACATTTGGTTTTGTTTCTGGAAGTAGTGAAATGTTTATAATTAATAAGAGAATGCCAAGTATAGATAAAAACAGAAATACGGATAAGTGACCATTTATACTGCCGAGATAACCACCTATGAGAGGGCCGAGAGCAGGTGCGAGAGCAAGTAACATTTGATAAAGGCTCATCGCTTCTCCACGTTCTTTTCCTTCAAATAAATCACCGATAATCGTTGCTGCAACTATAGGTATAGCCGCTATTCCTATAGCTTGAACAGCTCTAAAGAATAGAAATAAGTAAATGTTTGGTGAGAAAGCACAACCGATTGAACCAATTGTACTAATGATTAAACTAGGGATAAGGACAGATTTTCTTCCTATTGTATCAATTAAAGGTCCATAGATGAGCTGCATAATCGCAAGAACGAATGTGAAAAGTGAAACGGTTAAATTTACGAGATAAAGAGAAGTATGAAATGAATTTTGAATCATCGGTAAAATAGGTGTGTAAATATTTTGAGAAAAGGAACCGAGTAAAGCACTAATACAGACAACATATAAAATGAAATTTAGTTTGGATTTTTTCATTATGTTAACCTCCTTGTCATTTAGTTTCCTAGGAAACTAAATTTATTTTAACATGATTTTCTCACTTGTAAAGATGGAGAAATGATTTTAAAATGGTATATAGTTAAATTGTTTCTTTGGAAACTTAGGAGGCGGGCGGATTGGAACGTACAGCGAAACAAATGGAAATAATTTCGGATATTCGTACACTTTTTCATAAAAAAGAAGAACATATGAAAGAAAATAATGAGAAGTTTCTTCGTGAAACAGGTGTAAGTGGTATGTCTTTATCTGAGTTACATGTTATCGAGTGTATCGGACAAAATGGTCTTATGAATGTAACGGCTATTACGACAGAAATGGGAATGACGAAGGGTGCAATCTCTAAAATTTGTACAAAGTTGTTTCAAAAGCAATTCGTTGAGAAGATGCAAATGTTAGATAATCAAAAAGAAATTTTCTTCCGCTTAACGGAAAGAGGAAATGAAATATATAAAGCTCATGAAAAGTTGCATAAACAAGCTGAAGAAAAGTGGCTGTTACTTTTAGATGGATATACGAAAGAAGAGCAAAATTTTATTCAAAGGTTTATAAAGGATGTCTCCGATCATTTGGAAATATAATTGGAAGAAAAAATCTCTTTTTTCAAGCCTTTTGAATATAATTTCTGAAAGAACTCATATATAATAGAAAAAGATACTTAACATAGTGAATAATTAAAGAGTCAATGTATATAAAGAGGAGAGAATAACATGCTTGAAAATACGGGGTTAGTATTAGAAGGAGGCGGTATGCGTGGTGTATATACTGGTGGGATACTAGAATACTTTATGGAACAAGATTTATATTTTCCATATGTAGTCGGTGTATCAGCTGGTGCTTGTCATGCAGCGTCGTATCTTTCCAGACAAAGAAATAGAAACAAAACGGTCAATATTGATTATGTATCACATCCGAAGTATTTATCGTATAAAAACTTATGGAGAAAACGTCAGTTATTTGATATGGATTTCATTTTTCATGAAATACCAGAAAAGCATGTGCCGTTTGATTTTGAAACATACTTTAATAGTCCCGAACGCTTTCTTGTAGGAACAACGGATTGTGAAACAGGACAGTCTGTTTATTTTGAAAAAGAGGGAACGAATGATGATGCGCTAAATTTATTACAAGCGTCTAGTTCATTACCTTTCATTGCACCAGTAGTAAATTACCGTGGTAAGCAGTTATTAGATGGCGGGATTTCAGATCCGATTCCAGTGCGTAAAGCACAATCGGACGGGTTTAAAAAATCAGTCGTTATTTTGACGAGAAACCATGGTTATGCGAAGAAAAAATCAAAATTTGGATGGATTGCAACGAAAGCTTATAAAAAATATCCGAACCTTGTTAATACGATGCTAGCTCGTTATGAAGTGTATAATGAAACACTTCACTACATTGAAAAAGAAGAGCAAGCGGGTAATTTATTTGTTATTCGCCCGGAAGTGCCGCTTCAAGTAGATCGTATGGAAAAAGATGCGGCAAAGCTACAAAGTTTATATGAGCAAGGCTATGAAGATGCAAAGAGACAATTTGCAGATTTACAGTCGTTCTTGCAAAAGTAATAATTAGGCTGTGGAGAAGGAGTTCTCCGCAGTCTTTTTTATTATTGATCTATAACTGAATGCCATTTTAGAAACATATATATATATTTAGTTATGGTATAATATGGATAAAGTTGTGTGGAGAGGTGATACATATGGAAAATGTATATAAGGGGCTTAGACATACTGGATTTACTATGATACTTATTTTTGGTGGTGTATTTCTACTTCGCTGGTTCATCCATGATGAGATGCTACTGGACCAGCTTATTGGGTTTAGTGTAGGAATGATGATGGTTATTTCATCATTTTTTATTCAAAAGTATAGTAAAGAGTTACGGGTAGATGAGAGGTATTAGAAATTGTGAGCGCCCTTTATCCCGCATTAAAGTTTTACTTTATTTTGGCTTTTATTTCTGCTGTTATGCTTGTATTTAATAACGGAATGGGAGAGCTGATGATAGCAGCTTTCCTAGGATTTGTAGCAGTAGCGAACTTTCTCTTACTGCTTGCGCTAAAAGTAGTTCGTGTGATTGTTGCAAAAGGAAAGTAGAGCATCGGAATTCGATGCTCTACTTTTTTATTTAAACTTTTTTTAATAAATGAAAAGGCTAAAGCTGTAATTAAAATACTGCCTTTAATGATATCTTGTGCATAATAAGGAACGTTCATCATTGTGAGGCCATTTAATATAATTCCAATTAATACTGAGCCAAGAAATGTTCCGACAATGTTTGGTTTCTTTGCACCAAACATTGCATAACCGATATAGGCAGCTGCAACTGCATCCATTAATAATGGGGCGCCTGCTGAAACTTGTCCTGTTCCAACGCGGCTACATAGAATGATGCCGCCAATAGAGGCAAGTAAACCGCTAATCATATAGGCATATACACGGTAATGATCAGTAGGGATACCGGCTAGTCTAGCAGCTTCTCGATTCCCACCTGTCATATAAAAGAAACGACCGTACGTTGTTTTTTCTAAAAATAAATATGCAATCAAAACGACGCTAAGCATGATAATGACAGGGACTGGAATTCCTAAAACGGAGCCCTGACCGATAAATAAAAAGGATGGAATAAAATGTCCTGTGGCACCAGACATTCCTTCATAAATAGAAGATCCTTTTGAGAATGTTAAGTGTAGTCCATTCACGATATACATGATACTTAATGTAGCTAGTAAATCTGGTAGCTTAATTCGGATAACGAGTAGTGCATTTAATAATCCAACTAATAGTCCACAAAGAATAGGAATAAGGAGTGTGACTATTAGTTCTTGTCGATATAAAACGAGACAAGAAGCCGCGGTAATTGTGGCTAAACTAGCGGTAGAGCCGACTGATAAATCAAATCCATCTACAATTAATGTAAAGGTAACACCAATTGCAAGTAACGTTACAATAGAAATGGAACGTAAAATATCACTAATATTGTTGTAGGTTAAAAAAGAATCGTTGGCGATAGAGAAAAAAATTGTAACACCTATAATGATAGCAATCGTGCTAAATTGATAAAAAAGATGGGTAGGTAAATATAATTTCTTAGTTTTAGTTTTATGAATGAGATTCAATGGAAAAGCTCCCTTCAGATAAATGTAAAAGCTGTTCAGGAGATAGGTCATTCGGCAAGTACTCACCAACAAATTCGCCGTTTGCTAGTATGAGAATACGATCGGCGATATGTAGCGCTTCATCTTGTTCTCCTGTGAAATAAATTATGGAATTTCCGTCATTTGTAATGTTACGAATGGATTGAAAAATGTCTTGTTTCGCAGCGATGTCTACACCTTTAGTTGGCTCGTCCAAAAGAAATAGATTAGGTTTGAATCCATGCCACTTTGCAATTGAGACTTTTTGTTGATTTCCGCCGCTAAGTGAATGAATAAAGGCTTTTGGATCATTTGGTGAGATGCCGAAAGCAGTAATTGCCGCAGTAGCATTATTTAATTCGGTTTGTTTTCGTCTCCAACCTGATTGGTGTAAATTTGTGTGACTTATAATATCTTCCGAAAGAAATACGCCTTGTTTTCTTCTTTCTTCTGGTACAAGCGCGATTTTCGCTTTAATCGCATCTTGCGGTGTTTTAATCGTTATATTTTGACCGTCGATTTCTGCTTGATAAGTATGACGAGCACCAAATAAAGTTTCAGCAAGTGTTGTTTTTCCGCTTCCAATTAATCCGTATATCACAACAGTTTCTCCTTTTCGTACTGTAAGAGAAAGCGGAGGATGGTCTTTATGTAATTGAAGTTCTTGTACTTTCAATATTTCTTCGCTCCCGAGTTTTGGTGTTGTATTAATAGGAAGTGTAAGTTGTTTTCCAGTCATTGCTTCAACAATTTGTTGATCCGTAATCGTTGTAATGGTTTCAGAAAGTGCGACTTTACCTTTATATAAAACAGTTACCTCATCCGCAAATTTTCGAATCTCTGATAAACGATGAGAAATCAGGATGATGCCAATTCCTTTTGATGTTAAATCTTTTAATAGTTTTCCAAAGGTTTCGACTTCTTTTGGTCCAAGAGAAGAAGTTGGCTCATCTAATAAAAGATAATTTGTATTGTTAGATAGAGCTCTTGCGATGAGAAGTAATTGTTTTTCATGTAATGAGCAGTTTGAAACATCTTCAAGCATATTTAAGTCGGCCTGTACAGCTTGCAAGTATTGTTTAGCGAGTGCCACTAATTTTGATTTTGAAAATAGTGCTTTATTTTGCATTGCTAAATGATCGATTAGTACATTTTCTAATACGGATAATCCAGGAATAAGTCCGTGATCCACTTCTTGTGTTACGAAAGAAATACCATGCTTTTTTGCATCGCGTGGTGAAGTAAAAGAAACGGGCTGATTATTAATTGTTATGTGTCCAGCAACTGGTTGAATTTCACCAGTTGCTATTTTTAGTAAAGTACTTTTTCCTGCACCATTCATTCCTAGTAAAGCGTGAACTTTTCCTTTTTGTATGTTAATAGAAATATTTTCTAGTACAGGGGTAGCGATGTGATAAGAATGTGTAATGTTTTGAAGAGAGAATGGCATCATTTTTTCTCCTTCTCTAATTTTTTCATCCAAGGTGAATATGCATCTTTCGAGTCTCCCCAACCGTTTATATGTTTTGATAATTGATCCATCGTTATATTTTCTTGTGGTAAAATATTTTTCTTTACTAAATAAGGTTCTAGTGAATAAATATCTGGCGTTTGTTCACCAGCGATTTTCTTGTATAAGAAACGCACTTGAACTTTACCGACTTCAGCTGGATCGGTTGCAGCCGTAGCAGTCCAAGGTGAATTTTCTTTTTGCATGAGTTGTAAATCTTCATTACTTAAGTCGATGCTGTATACTTTTATATCTGTACGACCAGCTTGTTCGAGTGCTTTGACGGCCCCTTTAGCAAACTCATCCCACGAAGCGAAAATAGCTTGTAAGTCACCTTTTTTTGGATATTTTTTTAGTAAAGCTTCTACTTGTGTTTGTGTATCAAGTGGTGTGTTATTACTAGCGGTACCAAAGCGTGCCACTTCTTTTATATTTGGATAACGTTTATAAAAAGCATCAATGATAACATTGCGACGTTCCATTGGAGAAAATCCGCCAACCCATACGACGGCGATATTCCCTTGTCCATTCAGATCTTCTGCTAACGTTTTTAATGATTTCCATGCAAGACTATAGTCATCTTGATCAATAATCGTTACGCCTGGTAAGCGTAGGTCGTTATCAGATGCCACTACAGGAATGTTCGCTTGTAATGCTTTTTCTACTCCGGGTTTTAGTGCTTCAGAGCGACCATGATCAATTAAAATACCATCAACTTTTGAATTAATAGCAGTATCTAGATTTGCTGCCATTTTTGCTAAATCATTATCAGAATTGTAGACTTGCACACTGCCACCGAATAGCTCGACTTGTTTTTTGACACCCTCAATATATTGAGAGGAAAAAGTTCCGATGGACATTTGCATAATTAATGCGATTTTTAATGGCTTTTTTACTTGGCTTGGAATTTCTGTTTGTAAATGATTTTCTGCTGTAGTAGCTTCTTTCTTCACCGTTTGTTGCCTTTGTGAAGAGATAGCATCTTGTTCATTTGTGCAAGCTGTTAATGCGAGTAAGAGAATAATGAGTACGGTGGAACATAATTTTTTCATAAAAAAATCCCTCCTAAATTAAGAAGAGAGAGGAGGGAGTGAAAATAAAAACGTCTTTTCATATAGAAAAGACGTCTTATCATATTACTCTTATCTTTCAACACAATGTGTTGTAAGAATTAGCACCGTGCCCATAAATGGGTCGGTTGCCGGGCTTCGTAGGGCTCATCCCTCCACCTGCTCTTGATAAGACATCGAATATTTAACTATTTAGAATTATTCCATAAGTATATACTGTTGTCAAATGTTTTTTTGTAAATAAAAAATCCCTCTTTATGAGGGATTTTAATGTGGTAAGAAAACTAATTGATAAGCGAACAAGATTCCGAATAAATACACAAGCGGGTGAACAGCACGGAATTGTCCTTTTGCCAATTTCATAAGTGGGTATGAAATAAATCCAAGTGCAATTCCTGTTGAGATACTTGATGTAAGTGGCATGCTTAAGATTACTAAAAATGCTGGGAATGCTTCATCGAATGTATCCCAATCGATGTGGCGAACTGAGCCCATCATAAGACTACCAACGATAATTAATGATGGTGCTGTAATAGCTGAAACGCCAGAAACAGCACTCACTAACGGTCCGAAGAATGCTGCTAATGCAAATAGAACAGCTACTGTAACAGTTGTTAAACCAGTACGACCACCAGCTGCAACACCAGCAGATGATTCAATGTAAGCTGTTGATGGTGTTGTTCCGAACATAGCTCCAATTGTTGCTGAGAATGAGTCAGATAGAAGAGCTCGTCCTGCTTTTGGAAGCTTTCCGTCTTTCATAAATCCACCTTGTTGTGCAACGCCAAGTAGTGTACCTGTTGTATCAAATAGTGTAACGAGGAAGAATGAGAACACAACGCCGTATAATCCGTAGTTAATTACATCAGATACAGCAGTAATTGGATTTGAAACGATAATTCCTTCTGGTAATCCAGGCATTGATGTAACGCCGTTTGAGAATGTTAATTGACCTGTGAAGTAAGCGATAATACCAGTTAATAACATTCCGATAAATAGTGCCCCGTTTATATTTAAAGACATAAGGATAATTGTAATTCCAAGGCCAGCTAATGCTAGTAGAACTGGAGCAGAGTGAAGATCGCCAAGCCCAACTAAGTTTGCATCATTTTTTGTAACAATTCCTGTTAAGCGCAAACCGATAAAAGCAATAAAAAGACCGATACCAGCAGTAAGTGCATGTTTTAAGTTTTCAGGAATTACTTCCATTAATTTCGTACGGAAAGATGTGAATGATAACAAAATTAAAATCATACCTGCTACGAATACAGCAGAGAATGCAATCGCGAAAGTCATGCCTTCATGAGCTTTTACAACAGAGTAAGAGAAGTAAGCATTTAATCCCATACCTGGTGCAATTGCGATTGGTAGATTAGTAAAGATCGCCATAAATAATGTTCCGACAACAGCTGCAATGATTGTCGCTGTAAATGCTTGCTCAAATGGAACGCCTGCATCCCCAAGGATGACAGGGTTTACGACAATGATATATGCCATTGTTAAAAAGGTAATAATACCTGCCATAATTTCAGTTTTAATAGAAGTTTTATGTTTTGAAAGGTTAAACATATAAACATCCTTTCTTTTTACGAATAATTTTCACAACAGTTATATATAATATTCGTTTTTTAACTATTTTGCAATAGTTTTGCATAAAAACTTTAGAACAATTCCTATTTTATGTCGTAAATTCGAATATTAACCGTAAAACTGTGTGTGAATTGTGGTTTTTTAATGTGTAAGTAGTTTTTTTTATTGTGCGCATTATAAGGGGAAAGGAGTTGAAGGAAGTTATGCCGCAGCAAAAAAACTTTGTAACGATGCCAGCGCAACATCAAAATAAACAGCCTGGTATTGAATCATTAATGAATCCTCGTCCAAAGTTTGAAGATCCTAATTATAAAGGAAGCGAAAAGTTAAAAGGAAAGAATGTATTAATTACAGGGGGAGATAGTGGGATTGGGAGAGCTGTGTCCATCGCTTTTGCAAAAGAGGGAGCAAATATTGCGATTGCTTATTTAGATGAGGACGAAGATGCAAATGAGACGAAAAAACTTGTTGAGAAAGAAGGCGTAAAGTGTGTATTGTTGCCGGGTGATTTAAGTAATGAACAACATTGTAAAGATATTGTGGAAGAGACCGCCCGACAGCTAGGTAGTTTAAATATTTTAGTGAATAACGTCGCACAGCAATATCCGCAGCAAGGATTAGAATATATTACAGCGGAACAGTTAGAAAAAACGTTTCGCATTAATATTTTTTCTTATTTTCACGTTGCGAAAGCAGCACTCTCTCATTTAAAGCAAGGTGATGTAATTATAAACACGGCATCTATCGTTGCGTATGAAGGAAATGAAACGTTGATCGATTATTCTGCAACGAAAGGAGCAATCGTCACTTTTACAAGATCGCTATCTCAGTCGTTAGTACAAAAAGGAATTCGTGTAAATGGGGTTGCACCAGGCCCAATTTGGACACCGCTTATTCCATCCAGTTTTGATGAGAAAAAAGTATCACAGTTTGGGAGCAATGTTCCTATGCAAAGGCCTGGTCAGCCGTATGAATTAGCGCCTGCATATGTATATTTGGCGTCTAGTGATTCGGCATATGTGACAGGGCAAATGATGCATGTAAATGGTGGAGTAATTGTGAATGGATAGTTTTCATTTATAAGAGCAAAGTAAAGCTAATTGCATTTATCCCGCTATTTGCGGGCAGTAAAATTCCAACTCAAAATTCAGGTGGAGCACAGAAGTTAGGTGGGGGGATTAACTCCCCGTAAACGCCCGATTGGTGAAGGCTAATCCTCAGTGGGGGATGAACAAACCCCCCACTGATTAAAGTTTCACTTTATCTCGCTATTTGCGGGCAGTAAGACTCCTACCTCAAAATTCGGTGAATACAAGAAAGTTAGGTGGGAGATAAATGCCCGATTGGTGAAGGCTAATCCTCAGTGGGGATGGACAAAATCCCCCAACGAGTAAAGTTTCACTTTATTATGATGTTAGTGCTAGGGAGGATTTAGATGAAGAAAGTATGGTTTATCGTAATCCTATTTTTCTGCCTGCCAGCTAGCGTTTTTGCTAATACAGATCATTTAATATTAGTTAACCTTACAACGAATCAGCTGTCTTTTTTTGAAGAGGGAAACTATACTAGAACATTTCCGATAACGACAGGAAGAGATAGCACCCCAACGCCTGAAGGGAATTTTTGTATTATAACTAAATATAAAAATAAAGAATACCATCGTAAGAAAATAGCTGGGGGTGCTCCAAATAACCCTCTCGGTACGAGGTGGCTGGGTCTAGATAAAAAGGAATATGCGATTCATGGAACAAATCGGGAATGGACGATTGGAAGCCGGGAGTCGAATGGTTGTATTCGCATGCACGATCGGGACATACAATGGTTATACGACCGAGTACAATTACAGACGAAAGTAATTATTTCGCGTTTTCATACGAGTCCCGAATATGAAGCGTATAAGCTTGGTTATCGTGTTGTGAGTTGGAATGGTCGTAAAGTAGAAGAAGAACAAATTGGAATGCTTACGTTAGTAGACCGTGTAAATATATATTGGCAAGAACCAAATGGACAATTGACGAAAATAAAAACGGTATTGCCAACTGAAAAATATACAGTGTATTCCAAACGAAAAGATGGAACCTATTATATAGGAAACAATTTGTATATTGTAGATGAAACGGGAGAAAAAATTCGTTATGAGCAATTACCTTATTCGATTTTAAGTAACATATATAAAAGGAAATATAATGTTCCATAATAGCTACCGTGTATAGGCGGTAGCTTATTTGTGATGAAGTTTAGTTGGTTTTAATGATTTCATACCAATCGTGTGCCTGCAAATAGTGAGATGAAAAAATTGAAACAGCAACTATTATGTTTTGCTGAATATAATACAGTACAGACTGGGGGGCGGTCACATTATGAAAAGTGAATTTGCATTTAAAATTTTCTTAATCACGACTTGTTTATTTATCGTGTATGTATATGCGTTACTCGTCTTCTCCTTTTATGTTCCATATGTTGATTTAATATTGTTCGTCGGATTTATTTGGGCATTTGTTAAAGCGAGGGAAGGGGAGAAGAGTGTATATCGACGCATTACTTTATGCGGGACGGTCCTTCTCGTTATTTTGTACTTTTTTATGATGCATGATTTTTGGAGGGTAATGTAAAAAAGCATACGACTAATCGTATGCTTTTACGTTTAATATTTCGGTTTAAATGTATGACAACACGTTTCTACACTCGTTGTTACAGAACTTTCAAGCGTCTCGTTTGTTAAAGTAGTGTTTGTATATGAACTGTTTTCAATTTGACCTGCTTCTTGTGCATCAGGTTGAACAACGATTGCACTTGCTTGACAAAGGTTACCTTGTCCCCAAAATGAGCAATTGGAAACAGAGCATTTCACTTCTGGCATAAAACCCCCTCCTTATACATTAGTGTGGGATTTTACACGCATTTCATGTATAGAAGGAGTTTCCTTTTCTCGTTATTTCTTCGTTTGCTCAAGCCACTCTTTTAATTTGTCTTCCGGTTGTTCGCCGCTAATACGGCTCACTTCTTTACCATCTTTAAAATGAATGATTGTTGGAGTACCTTTAATTTTATATTCATCCCAAGGAGCATCTAATTTTTCAATATCCATAACTTTCATATCAACATTCAAGTCTTTAGCCATTGGTACTAGGATAGGAGATAATTTTTGGCAATGAACGCAAGATGTTTGATAAAAGTATACTGTTTCTTCTTTTTTTTCTTTTAAGTTCTTTTGGAGATCTGAAAGAGAGATTTTATTTGTGTAGTAGTCAGGACCATCTGTTTGACTACCAGTAGTATTATCAATTTTTTGGCTAGTTGAAGCATTTTTTTCTTCCATTTGTGTTACAGCGAAAATTGCTGCAAACAAGGCAATAATAATACCGCCAAATATAAGCATTTTTTTCATTTTTTCATCTCCTTACTTGTTTTTAATTACAATGAAGCTACAAATAGCGATTGTGATAAAGCCGATAAGTGCTAAAAACGGGATTGTCACAAAGCCAAACCAGTTTATGTATTCTCCCGTACAAGGTACGCGTCCGCAAGCTGCTCCTGCAGCTGATAGTGCTGAAACTTTTTGAATTGCATAATGATATAAAGAAATACAAGCACCAATACTTGCAATTGGTAAGGAATAACTTGCAATGCGATAATCTTTTTTTACTACAGCAATGCCGAGCCATAAAACGAATGGATACATAAAGATACGTTGATACCAGCAAAGGACACAAGGCTCAAATTTCATGATTTCGGAAAAGTATAGGCTACCTAGCGTAGCAATAAAAGAAGCTCCCCATGCAGTAAATAAAGCATACTCTTGCTTTTTTTCTCGTCCCATATTTTATACCTCACTTATAATAGTTACATACTAAATTATAGTATGAAGTAGTACAGAAAAGAAAGAGAAAATATGTTTATCAATAAAAGTTTTGTAAAAGAAAACTTTTATTGATATAAAAATGTTCAAAAAAGCGCCATTCTCTAAGAGAGAATAGCGCTATATTTTACATTTGAATTTGCTCTACTACTTCTTCTACATGTGACTTCTGGGATGCATGGTCAATATATTGAAATAGGAGCTGCAATTGCTTGTCAACTTCTGGTAATTCTTTACTGTATTGATAAGCGTGTAAAAAGTGTTCAATACGCTTAGAAAATAGTTGATCATTCGTTTGAACCATTAAAACGAGTAGTTTATCCCAATTACAGCAATACGTGTAATAGAGAGCTTTGTCATAGTCGTTATATGTTTGCACTGTGTTACCCTCCTTACCGAAGAGTTATATATAGTGTGTGATAAGCGAGGAGAAATACACTTGAAAGAATTTGTTAAGAAAAAAAGTGAATGAAAAGAAAAAAAACGAGGAGTCTCCTCGTTTTTTAAGCTTTTGGCATTGGCGTAGGTGTTGGTTTTCCATATCCTTCTTTGTATTTATTATCAATATAATTACGAATTTCAAGCGTTGATTTTCCTTTTTGTTTCATCGAAGCAGATTCAACTGCGATTTCTAAGCAATTTACACAAGTTGTTGCATGGGAATCCCAAACAACTTCACCATTCTTTTTGATTTCACGAATAAAGCAATTTTTATTATTTTTATGTCCTACACTTTCACCACAACCGCAGTAACAAGGAATCCAATCCAATAGTTCAGCATTTTGTCCAGCGACAGTATAGATGTCTTTCATTTGTGGATCAAGTTTGTCTAGGAAGGCCGGAAGTGTGTCGACTCCTTTTGTCTTTTCTTGAATGTCAGCTTGCTGAGTATGCGTGGCATGGTCATGCTCTTCTTTTGATTCAGAAGATTTTTTTTCATTTGTACCAGTACTCCCGCATCCAGTAAGAATTAAGCTCAGTACTACAAGTAAAGAAAATACATACTTTTTCATCCGCTTGTCCCCTTTACAAATGTATTAATAAAATTGTATCAGACTAAAGCACACCTAGGGAGAAGTTTTTTTTGAACGATTTTTGAAGCGCCACCGCAGTGAATGGAATAGAAATAAAATCGGTACATAAGCGTAGACAATATACATGCCTATTTGGGATAATATTGTATTTAATGCATTGATACTCTCACGGTTTGTAAAAAATAGGGATGAAATAAATATAATTGTGATAAAAAGTGGCAATGTAATTTTAAATGGTATGCGAAAAGATTTCTTAGTAATGCAACAAGAAGACCAAATCGTTAAACAAAGGTTAGGTAAAATAATAAGAAACCATAAGAAAATAATAATGTACTCAAACCTTTGGATAAAGGGAACCTTAATAATTTTTAGCATCGTTAATGTTGGCCAAATTGTATGATGTAGTTGTCCTTGGCTATAGTACATAAGGGAAACAAGCGCTAATATGACGTATAGAATGGTTGTAAAAGCAATACCGCTATGTGCCCATTTATTTAACGATTTTCCTTTTTTTATAAATGGATAAAAAATAAGGATTGCTTCAAATCCAAGAAATTCTAATGCAGATGCTTTAGTTGCAGTTAGAATGTCTAAAGGTGAATGAGTGAGAATTGGGAAAATGTTACGGACATGTGCATATTTCATTGGGAAAACTAAGAAAAATAGTACGAAAATCGGTATTATGACGCCCCAGAAACAGATTCCTGTTACAGAGCGGAATCCACCTTTTATTACGTAATATGTTACGAGTAAAAATAATAACGTTAATTTCCACGGTTTAATTGTAGGAAAGACCCAAACTTGAATGACTTCAATATATGTACGAAGAACAGTAAGGCAAAATAATAGAAGGTATGCAGCAAAGCATACGGAAAAAAATGTTCCAATCCACTTTCCGAAACATGTCGTATGAATATTCATTAAATCATTATCTTTTTCTAACATTTTAAGCATGCAAAATAACACGATATGAGTTGCAATACCAGCGACAATAAGGGAAATCCAAGAATCATAACCGGCATATTGCGCAATAATTCTTTGGTATCCTAACACACCTACTCCGATTTGAAGGGAGTGTAATAGAAGGAATGTGAAATAAGGGGAAACAGTATGTGTTTTATCTTGTTCAGCCATTATAGCACCTCACTATTCTCCGATACCAGATTGTACGACATTAATTTGCACATTAACAGCAACGTCTACGCTAGGGTACATTTCTTGAATTTGTTGTATAGTCCATTTTCTTGAATGACTACGAATTTCTTCTCGTATCCCTATTGGATCGATTTCTTTTTCTTGGAATTGTTTTATTAATTCGTTTAAATGCTTCTCAAGCGTTTTTTCTACATGTTTTTTTACGTAAGTTATATTTTCGTTCTTTGCTAAATCGAGCCAGTCGGGAGCATTTTTTATAAGTCCATTTAACTTTAAGTGGATGTTAACTTTCGGAATGTCACCGTTTTGGGAAAGAGAACAAAAACTTTTTCCAGATAAGTTTTGAGTAGCGATCAATCCTTTATGTTTACCTTGACGTATCGGAACTTCGTAACGCCCATTTTTAGTTGGATTAATGAGTAATTTTAATAAAAAAGATCCTTTTTTATCTGTGTACATAACCACTTTATCCTTTTTTAAAAAAGCAAGTCCTTTAATGGAAGCGGACTTGTCTTCATCAACTTTAATATAAGGAAGAAATGGATCGTATCCAGATGAATAAAAGTTATATAAAAAAATATTTAAAGCTGTCCGAGGGATTGTCTCGGTTTCTATATTTTGCTCCAGTAAATCAGATAGATATAGCGATCCATTCGTTTTGACATGTTTAAGTAATTCTTCTGTTGAACCATCTACAAGCGCTAGTTGCACATCTCGGCCAATATTAGGATTACGTTGTAAGTTGGTAATAACATCCCCAATTCCACGTTCACCAAATGATTTTCCAAATAGGACAACACGCATTTGACCTACAGCGATCGTATGTGGTGATTTGGCGTTTAGAAGTGAAGATATTGTTTCAATGGTACCAGCAGTCGTTGATTGAGTTTGAGGCTTTGATTGCACGCCCCTTGTGTAATCGGGATAGAGAATCGTCCCGCGAAATTTTTTATCTTTCGTTATATCAAATCCACCTACATGAATAATTCGCTGTGTGTCTACTATATTTGGTTGTGTACAGCCGGATTGGAAAATTAAAATGATAATGGAAAAGCATAATAAAGTATTTTTCATTTCTCTTCACCATCATGCTTTTCTTTCGCTTTGTTTGGATCATAGCGCCATTTCTTTTTTGGTCTTAGAAAAGAGGCACGTCCTGCAGTTTGACTAAATGGCAAGCGAAAGAGGCCTTCTGCTGTCCCTAAACCGCGAAATGGATATAGAGGTAATAAATAAGGTGATCCAAGTGATTTTAAGCGAATTAAATGAGCTAATATGAATACGAATCCTACAATGAGACCTAAGCCCCCAAATGCACCAGCTAAAAGAATAAGTGGAAATCGTAGTATCCGGATAGTAGAAGACATTTTTACAGTTGGTGTTGTAAAAGAAGCGAGTGCTGATAAAGCAACTGCAATTAATAAAATGGTACTCGTTAAAGCAGCCTGAACAGATGCTTGGCCAATTACAATCCCGCCAACGATGCCGATTGTTTGTCCAACTTTTGTAGGTAATCGTGCTCCAGCTTCACGGAGCAATTCGATTGTGATTTCTAAAAAAAGTGCTTCTAAAATAGGCGGAAAGGGTACATTAGCTCTTGAAAAAATAATCGGGCCTAGTAAATCCGCAGGAATCATTTGATAGTGATACGTTAATACAGCTGTATAAATAGCTGATGAAAATAGCGAGAATGCTGCTCCGAAAAAGCGAACCATTCGAAGAAATGAGCCTGCTATCCATGGTAAATAATAATCTTCTGGAGAGACGAAGAAATCGAGTAATGTCGCTGGTCCAGCTAATGCATATGGTGAACCGTCTGTTAAAATGACAACTCCTCCATTCAATAATGCATAAACGGAGCGATCTAAACGCTCTGTAGGGAGTAAAACAGGGAAGGGAGAGTTGCTGTTATCACTAATAAACTGTTCAATCATAGTTGCATCGAAAGGAACATCAAAGTCAATGTCTTGTAGGCGCTGCATTGCAGTATTAACGTGCTGTTCATTCGTAATGCCTTCGATGTAAGCAACTACGACTTTTGTTTTTGATATAGAGCCCACTACAACTTCTTTGAAAACTAATTGCTCCGTTACAATATTCCGGCGAAGTAAGTGTATATTTGTATCAATATTTTCAACAAATCCGACTTTTGGACCGATGACACTATATTCATTTTCAGTATCGTTATATAGCCGTGTACCTAAAACGGAACTTTCAGCACGAAAAAGTGCATATTCTGCGATTTGAGAATCATTTTTTAGTTGTATAAGTACATAACCACTTAATAATTTTTCACGAATGTCATCAATAGAAGGATTAGTGATAATCTCCTCAAGTGTGACGATATTTGCTATATCACTTATATTTTCAATGTGATCTAATTCTCTTTTTATAGGTGTTAAAATGAATCGATTAATGAGGAGTGATTCGGCTGTAGATTTATAGTAAAACAAACATAACGTCCCATCTTCTACGATGTTATAAGAAACGAAATCACTAGATCCTTTCATAGTTTGGATAAATTCAGGAATGGAACAGATTGTTTTTTTATTCTTTTTAGACGAAGAACGAAACATTTTCTCACCCCTTACCTACATTATTTACTTATGTTAGTTTTTGGGAAAGACGGGAATTTATACTTGAAAATTGAAAGTTCATAAAGAAAAGGAAGAGGGATGAATATCTCTTCCTTTTTGGCATGTTAATTTGTTTTCTTTTCTTTAATAGACTTCACTAATTTAATCATTTCTGCCCGTATATCTTCTTTTTTAACATTTAGTTTTTCCGCAATTTGTTTAATATCCATCCCATCTTTTTTCATTTTCAGTACATCATCGAGAGAAGTATTACTTTTTTGAGCGATGATTGTTAATACCGTGAGCTGACGTAAGCCTATGTTATACTCTTTCATTTTTTGTTTTAGTCCATCTGGTGTGGACTTTTGCATACTTGCTAATTCTTGCAGTAGTGCTTTTTTCGTTTCTTTATTCATATGATGCTTTTTCAATTTACTTGGATCTACACCGAAATGCTCGGCTGTTTTCTCCCAAGATTTATTTTGCTTATAGTAAGCTAAAACGTCCTTAATTTCTTTTTTACTTATTCTTGCAATGTGGGCAGCTTTCCAAATTTCATGTTTGTTATAGCCGAGTTTTTCTAATGATTGCATTTCTTCTTCTGAAACTGGCTTATGATGGTGCATGGTTACTTCTTTTGGCGTGGCAGCGGAAGCAAAAGCAGAAGCAGGAAAGACAGATATCCCACACAATAATGCTGCCATAGTCATACTTACTACGATTTTCTTATACATGTAAACTCCTCCTAGATGGGTAATGTGGAAAACTTACACATATCATTTCCATAAAATGTGAAAAACTTGTGAACAAGTTAAGTTTTTTTATTCACAGTATAAAAAGAAGTTTTTCTTGGTTTTCCAACATAAAACATTGATTAATAGTGAAAAACTAGGTTATAATCGAAATTGAAAATCAATATCAATGACGGATTTATACATATAGATAAAAATAAGGGAGAGAAAAATATGACTACATATACTTCCATCGCAAACGTTATTAAAGAAAGACGTTCTGTTCGTACATTCACAGATAAAGCAGTAGAAAAAGAGCTATTAATTGAACTATTAAACGAAGCAACGTGGGCGCCGAATCATAAACATCGCGAGCCATGGAATTGTAAATTATACATTGGAGAAGGTCGTCAGAAATTAGTAGACGCAGTATTAAACTCTTTCACAGAAGAAGAAAGAGCGAAACGCGGCAAAATTTTATCTGACCGTTTCTTAAGCACCCCTGCACAAATCGTTGTGTACATTAATGAAGATCCGCGTCAAATTCAACGTGACGAAGATTACGCTGCAACATGTGCATTTATGCAAAACTTCCAATTACTTGCTTGGGAACGTGGCTTAGGATGTGTTTGGAAATCAGGTGGATTAAACTATAATCCACTATTTATAGAAGGAATCGGTTTAACAAGAGGTCAACGCATCATTGGAATTCTTCACATCGGCTATTTCGATAAAGCACCAGAAGGAAAAGCTCGTACGCCGATTACGGAGAAGATGGAGATTATTGAGGGTTAATTTGGAAGGCATTCTCGTTTTTTACGAGGGTGTCTTTTTATTATGTAATCAATCCTCATGAAAGCTTGTTCCCCATCATACACTTTCTTAAGGGAAAGTGTAAGGAGGGAAAATAATGAGAACAAGTGACGATAAAGCACTACAATATGCGATTGCTGAAATTACTGAAATTGCGACTGGATTTGGTCTTGATTTTTATCCGATGCGCTATGAAGTATGTCCAGCGGAAATTATTTATACATTTGGTGCATATGGGATGCCGACGAGGTTTTCGCATTGGAGTTTTGGAAAGCAATTTTTTAGAATGAAATTACAATACGATTTGGGACTTAGTAAAATTTATGAACTCGTTATTAACTCTGATCCATGTTACGCCTTTTTATTAGATACGAATTCTTTAATTCAAAATAAACTAATCGTGGCGCACGTTTTAGCGCACTGTGACTTCTTCAAAAATAATATTCGTTTTTCTAATACGAAACGTGATATGGTGGAGAGCATGTCAGCAACAGCTGAACGTGTGAAAGCATATGAGCATAAGTACGGAAAAGCAGAGGTAGAAACGTTCTTGGATGCAGTACTTGCCATTCAAGAACATATAGATCCATCACTTATGCGCCCGAAACTTGCATGGAGTATTGAAGATTTAGAAGAGGATGTAGAAAAGAAAAAGATATCACAGTACGATGATTTATGGAATTTAGATGATCGAAACAAAAAGAGGGAAAGACCTAATATGCATAAAAAGAAGAAAATCCCTCCGCAACCAGAAAAAGATTTACTCCTCTTTATTGAAGAATACAGCCGTGAGCTAGAAGATTGGCAGCGCGACATATTAACAATGATGCGCGAAGAAATGTTATATTTCTGGCCACAGCTTGAAACGAAGATCATGAATGAAGGCTGGGCTTCCTACTGGCATCAACGCATACTTCGTGAAATGGACTTAACATCTGGTGAAGCAATTGAATTTGCGAAATTAAATGCAGGTGTCGTACAGCCATCAAAAACAAGTATTAATCCATACTACCTCGGTATTAAAATGTTTGAAGATATTGAAGAACGCTACAACAATCCGACAGAAGAAATGAAGCGGCGCGGTGTGAAGCCAGGCTCTGGTCGTGAGAAAATGTTTGAAGTACGAGAAATTGAATGGGATGTATCATTCCTAAGAAACTACTTAAATAAAAAACTTGTAATGAGAGAAGATATGTACTTATTCCAGCGCCAAGGAAAAGAATATAAAGTAATTGATAAAGAGTGGGAACATGTACGCGATCAACTCGTAAATATGCGTACGAATGGAGGTTTCCCATACTTAGTAGTAGAAGATGGCGACTACTTAAAGAATGGGGAATTGTACATTAAACATAGCTATGAAGGAATTGAGCTAGATTTAAAATACTTAGAAAAAGTATTACCGTATCTTCATCAGCTATGGGGAAGAACGGTGCATATGGAGTCCATTGTGGAGAGTAAGGGCGTTGTGTTTTCTTATGACGGGAAGATGGTGCATCGGAAGTATGTGTGAGAGGAAGCCGCTGGAATCAGCGGCTTTTTTATTGATTTGGTAATTTAATGAAATTGGTAAACGTATATGTGATAATGTTGTTAGTTTCTTAAATTTTGTTTTTTATTCAAGGGGGATAAGATGCGTGGGGGAGTTTGAACTGCAAGTTTATCAAAGAAAATATGTGGTAGGGAAAGAGGTTGAGTATTACATCCTTACAGGTAAGATCAGTGAGGCAGAGTATATAGTTAAAGTTTTAGCAAATCATGAAGAGCTTGCATCAGTAGTTGTATATAAGAGGTTGGAGTTTGCAAAGAAAAAAGGAATGGAACTTTTGTTACAACATGAAGAAAATGTTGAGTTGGAAGATTTAGAGATGATTCATTTTAAAGAGGATCGTCTTAACGGAAAGCCTTGGCAAAAAGATAATGATAGTGTGCTCAAGTCATTGTTAAATCAGAATTATAGAAGTTTAAATGGGGAAATTGAGTCGCATATAGGGAATAAGAATGTAACCGAAGAGAGGGATAAGATAATGCAACAAAAAAATACGATTCTATATGGACCACCAGGAACAGGAAAAACATATACAGTTGCGGAGAAAGCGCTTGAAATCATTATGCCTCAACAGTACAAACAAATAATGGGAAACCGTTTAGCTGTAATGGAAGCCTATCAAAAATTAAGTGAACAAAATCGTATTTCTTTTTGTACATTTCATCAATCTTTCGCATATGAAGATTTTGTGGAAGGGTTAAGAAGTGACGAGGAAGGAAAATTCATATTACAGGATGGTATTTTTAAAAGAATATGTGAAACAGCGGTATTAGGAGAAACAAAGGATGTTTCTGTATATGATTTTGATGAGAATGAGATTGAATTTTATAAAATGTCTTTAGGTGGCATTCAAGAGGAATACGGAGAAGATATCTACAACTATTGTATTGATAATAATTGTGTTGCATTAGGTTGGGGCGGCAATATTGATTATGAGGGATGTATAGATCGCCAAGCTGTACATGAGAAATTTTATTCATACAATGCTGAGGATGATAAGGTATTTAATGTTGATGCAATTAATCGGTTTAAAAATTGGATGAAGAAGGACGATATTATTTTCATTTCTGAAGGTAACCATAAAATTAGAGCCATTGCGAAGGTAATTGGTGATTATAATTATGTTGAAGATTCAGAGATTAGATATAAACACTTTCGAGAAGTAGAGTGGTTATATTATGGCGAAACAATAGGTGTCGACCAAATTTTAAAAGATAAAGTATTATCGCAGCAAACAATATATCAATTTGGAAAAATGGATTTAAATATGCAGCAAATAAAACGTTTGCTTACAAAAACAAAACCAGTTAATGAAGAAACGGATAATTATGTACTTATTATAGATGAAATTAACCGAGGAAATATCTCGAAAATATTTGGGGAGCTTATTACTTTAATTGAAGATGACAAAAGAATTGATGCTACAAATGAAATAAAGGTAACTTTACCTTATTCGAAAAAATCATTTGGTATTCCTAGTAATCTTTATATTATTGGAACAATGAATACCGCTGACCGATCTATTTCGATGATGGATACAGCATTACGCCGAAGATTTCATTTTGAGGAACTAATGCCGCAACCGAATTTGTTACCAGAAAAAATAGGGAATATAGAAGTACAGAAAATGCTAAAAGTATTAAATGAGCGCATTGAGTTTTTAATTGATCGTAACCATACAATCGGACATGCCTATTTTATAAAAGAAAATTTAACTTTTGAAGAGCTAGTTGAAATTATGAAGTTTAAAGTAATCCCATTGTTACAAGAATATTTTTATGAAGATTGGGAGAAGGTGGAACTTGTTTTAGGTGGAGCTGGAAAACTGGGGGATAATTCATATTTCTTAACAAAAGAAGAAAAAACTGCTCAAGGAATTTTTAAAACTGAATTAGATTACGATCAAACTATAAAGAAATATCAATTGGTGGAAAATCCGAATGAACAAGCTTTTTTAAATATATATGAGGGATAGGATATGAAACATATCACAACATATGAAGTTGCAGGAAAAGTTTTGATTAAGGAAAATTGTTCACAATGTTTAACTGAAAAAGAAGCTAGAGACTTAGAAAAGTATATTGGAAGTAGTAAGCTTGATAAGAAGTGTATTAAATGGGGAAGAAATAGCGTAACATTTATTAATTATGTTGGTTTTATTCAACTAACAACGGTATCTATTGAAATCCTACCTAAAACGCAGATAAACAGCTCTGATAAAGAAATTGAAGAATCAAGAAAAATGTTATTACAAATGTTGTATAGGACAGGAAGTCTAAAGATTAATGTTAATAATATGAGTATGAATCAAATGTGTAAGCATAATTTATTAGAAATGTTTGGAGAGCTATTTGCATTGATGTTGGAAAAAGAATTAATGAAGGGGCTTTATATGCAGTATGTTCAACTAGAGGAGAACTTATCTGTAGTAAAAGGGAATATTCTTTTTCATAAACAATTACAAAATCAAGCAACTCGTGTTAATCGTGTACATTGTCAATATGAAGAATTTTCTGCTGAAACCCAATTAAATTATATTTTGAAAAGTGCAATTGAAAAATTAATGAGTAATGTGAAACAATTAGGAACCTTAAAGAAATTGAAAAGATGTTCTGTTTATTTTGATGAGCTGGCATTTTCAACAATAACAAGCATGGATTTTAATACAGTTTATTTTAATAGGTTAAATAGAAGGTTTGAACCAATTTTTATTTTAGCAAGAATGATATTAGAAAATATGTTTTCATTATCAAGTTTCGGAAAAGAAAAAAGTTTTTCGATTTTATTTAGAATGGATGAATTGTTTGAGAAGTATATTGCTAATTTATTAGATACATGTATTGAACATAAAGTGATGGGTCAGCATAAGAAATATAAACTTATGATTAATGAGTTTAATGATAGAGAGGTATATCCATTAAAACCTGATATTGTTGTTTTGCAGAATGACAGTGAAAAGCTGATTATTGATACAAAATGGAAATTTATTAATGGTTCTAGAAACCGTCATGGAGTAAAAAGAGAAGATCTATTTCAAATGTATGCGTATTTAACTAGGTATGAGAAGGTTTCAACGGTAATTTTGTTGTATCCACATCAATCAGCTATTGCTAAGCCATCAAGTGAAGTTTTGGAATCGTGGTATTTAGAAGAATCTACGGGAATTCAACAAAAACAAAAAATAAGGGTATATTCTGTCAATTTATCCAGTGAAAGAAGAGTAATTCAAGATTTACAAGGGATAATTGAAGAGAACCTCACTGTATTATTATGAGAGTTTTTAGTAAATCGTTGTGAGTATATCGGAAGTATGTGTGAGGAAAAGAACGGACATAGATTGCTATGTCCGTTCTTTTTATCTGGAACAAAGTCAAATATGCTATTCTTGAAAAAAGGGAGTTACATAGAGAAATGGAGAGATTCAAATGAGCAAAGTAGGGGTATGCAAGGTGGATATTACGCCGCCTTTAGGCATTGATTTTATCGGATATCATAGAGATACAGGAATTAATAATATTGAAGAGCGTATTTATGGGACGGTCTTTGTATTTGAAAAAGATGAAATAAAAACTGTGTTTATAAGCATTGATAATATTGGGATGTTAGTAGAAGATACGAATATTATTCGTGAGCGAGTAGCTAGTAGGCTTCATGTCCCATTTGAGCGAATAACGGTTGTTTATACTCATACGCATTCCGGTCCAGAAACGGTCGGTGATGATCCGCTAGTACAGTCGTATAAAACGATTTTAGTAAATAATGTGGTGCACGGTGCTGTTACTGCAAATAACAACATGGTGTTATGTGAAGTTGGATGGGGTGTTACGACAGGTGATATGGGAGTAAACCGAAGAGAGAGAACATCTGATGGAAAAGCGAAGATGGGAATAAATATAGGGGGTGTTGTAGATAAACGAATTGGCATGTTAGCAATGAGAGATGCTGAAACGAAGGAGCTATCTGGGATTGTAGTATTTTGTACTGCTCATCCGAATGCTTTAAAAGGTGATAGTGATGTATTATCAGCAGATTATCCTGGAATGACGAGAGGGATTCTTGAGAAGATAGTAAACTGTCCTGTTATTATTGTTCAAGGTGCTGCCGGAAACGTGAACGCGAAGTATCGTGGTTCAAGGAAAGCATTAAAACAAATGGCTTACACACTTGGTGGACATGTATTAACGATGCTACCAACAGTTACATATAGCCCAATTGTAAAATTAAGAACGATTTCGAGTACGATGCAAATGAAATTGAAGGATATTCCTGAAATTGATGAGATAAGAGGAATGGCTCGATTAGCTGAGAGACAGTGGGGTGTGAATACAGATGAATGGCTTACTATCGTTTTAGAGAAACATAAGCAAAATATTCGGCAGCTAAGTATCGTTTTAGAAGTTCAACTGTTTCAAATTAATGATGGTATGTTCGCTGGAATACCGATGGAACCTTTTTCGGAAACTGCGTTAGAAATAAAAGAGAGTCTTCAAAATGAACTAGCTTTCTTTGGTGGCTATACGAATGGATATATTGGTTACTTACCGACAAAAGAGGAATATGCATATGGTGGGTATGAAGTGGAATTAAATCCTGTTGTGTATGGGCCGGTTACAAACTTGTTGATGCCGCCAGAGGAGAATACAGCAGATTTCATTGTACAGAAAGTTATAGAAATATACGTAAAAGAACTTGGAGCTATCTAGGTTCTTTTTTGTTTCGAATTTGTGAACAAAAGATATATATATTGAAAATGATTTTTGTATATTTTATCATATACCCATACGGGTATGAGTTTTTTGTTTATAATACATGGAGAAATTAAATAATAAACAACATGGAGGTTTAAAATATGTCTAGAAAAATTGTTGTAGTAGGTGGGGTTGCGGGCGGGGCATCAGTCGCTGCAAGGCTTCGTCGTTTAAGTGAAGAAGATAAAATTATTATGGTTGAGCGTGGTGAATATATTTCATTTGCAAATTGTGGATTACCATACTATATTGGCGGTGTAATTACAGAAAGACAAAAACTATTAGTACAAACTGTTGAAAAGATGTCAAAGCGTTTTAATTTAGATATACGTGTATTAAGTGAAGTGGTAAAGATTAATAAAGAAGAGAAAACAATTACTATAAAGAATGTAACTACAAATGAAACATATAACGAGGAATATGATGTGTTAATTCTTTCACCAGGGGCAAAACCAATTGTTCCACCTATTCCGGGTATTGAAGAAGCGAAGGCGTTGTTTACATTACGAAATGTACCTGATACAGATCGTATTAAAGCATACATTGATGAGAAGAAACCAAGTCATGCGACGATTATTGGTGGCGGATTTATTGGGATTGAAATGGTTGAAAACTTAAGAGAACGAGGACTTGATGTTACTCTTGTAGAGATGGCAAATCAAGTAATGCCACCGATTGATTATGAGATGGCAGCGTATGTACATGAACAGATGAAACAGCATAATGTTGAGCTTGTTTTTGAAGATGGTGTGGATGCTATAGAAGAGAACGGAACTATTGTGCGTTTAAAAAGCGGTTTAAATATAAAGACAGATATGATTATTTTAGCAATTGGTGTACAACCAGAGAGTCGTTTAGCAAAGGATGCAGGATTAGCACTAGGAGTTAGAGGAACGATAAAAGTAAATGAAAAATTTCAAACGTCGGATTCACATATATATGCAATCGGTGATGCGATTGAAGTGAAAGATTTTGTTACAGAAACAGAAACGATGATTCCTTTAGCGTGGCCAGCTAATCGTCAAGGTCGCATGTTAGCAGATATTATTCATGGTCATATGGATTCTTTATATAAAGGTACGATGGGAACTTCTATAGCTAAAGTTTTTGATTTAACAGTTGCTTCGACGGGAGTAAATGAGAAAATATTGAAACGGTTAAATATACCCTATGAGGTAGTACACGTACAAGCAAATTCCCATGCTGGATATTATCCAAATGCTACCCCAGTACTAATCAAATTAATTTTCAATAGAGAAAATAGAAAAATTTATGGAGCACAGGCGCTAGGGCGTGACGGTGTAGATAAGCGTATTGACGTTATTGCAACAGCGATGAAAGCAAATTTAACTGTAATTGATTTGCCAGATTTAGAATTATCATATGCACCACCATATTCATCTGCGAAAGATCCAGTAAACATGGTAGGATATGCGGCAAGTAATATAGTAGATGGTTTTGTTGATACAGTACAATGGCATGAAATTGATCGTATTGTTGAAAATGAGGGATATCTGATTGATGTTCGAGAGCCTAATGAATTAAAGCAAGGAATGATTAAAGGTTCTATTAATATTCCATTAGATGAATTACGTGATCGCTTGGATGAAGTGCCATTAGATAAAGAAATATATATTACTTGTCAGCTTGGTATGAGGGGATATGTTGCAGCACGTATGTTAATGGAAAAAGGATATAAGGTAAAGAACATAGATGGTGGTTTTAAATTGTATGGGACAGTATTACCAGAACGTGTTGTATATTGATAGGTTTCACTTTTTGTTTAGCGAACATATAAGGTGAAAATTAAAAATAGGGGTTTATAAAATACCTGTAGGGGTATAATATATTGTCATAAGTTATAAATGGTGACATAATGGTAATGAGGTGATTATAGGATGGAATATAATCAAGATATGAAAAATAGATTGAAACGTATTGAAGGTCAAGTTCGTGGTGTGCTTCGCATGATGGAAGAGGGAAAAGATTGCCGAGATGTTATTACACAGTTAACTGCATCCCGTTCTGCGCTAGATCGTACAATTGGACTCGTTGTGGGAACAAATTTAGAGCAATGTTTACGTGAACAGTTTGAAAGTGGAAATGGTTCAAATGAAGAATTAATTAAAGAAGCTGTTCAATTACTTGTAAAAAGCCGATAATCTGTCAAACATATGTGTTGACAGATTTTCAAAAACATTTTATTATACCCCTACAGGTATATGTATGGTGATTAGGGAGGAAATGACGATGAGTATAAAAGTGGATACGAGTTTAGATTGTAAAGGATTGGCTTGTCCGATGCCGATTGTGAAGACGAAGAAGGCGATGGAAAGATTGGCATCAGGGCAAGTGATTGAAATCGAGGCAACAGATAAAGGATCTACGTTAGATATTCAAAGTTGGGCGAGTAAAGTAGGGCATCAATATATCGGGACGAAACAAGAGGGAGATATATTAAAGCATTATGTAAGAAAAGCCCATGAGCATGAAGTGAATGAAGTTGTGAAATATCCTTATACGATTACGAATGGGGAATTGCAAAATATATTATTAAGTGGTGAGGATTGCACTGTATTAGATGTTCGTGAAGAAGCGGAATTCGTCTTTGGTCATATTCCATCCGCAATTTCGGTGCCGTTAGGTGAATTAGATAGTGCTTTGTTAGACAGTGCGAAACCAATTTATGTTGTTTGCCGAACGGGTAATCGTAGTGATATAGCGTGTCAAATGTTGAAAGAAAAAGGTTTTTCAAACGTGAAAAATGTCATTCCAGGTATGTTAGAGTGGCAAGGGAATGTGGAGAAATAAAATTTTTTAAATGAAAATATACCTACGGGGGTAATTAAATGAACATTAAGATGTTACAAGCAAAAGATGTTGCAGAGAAAGTTTTATTCGGAGATTTGTTTATTTTAGATGTTCGTAATGAGACGGATTATGAAGATTGGAAAATTGAAGGGAAACAAGTTTCTTCTATAAATAAACCTTATTTTGACTTGTTAGATGGTGTAGATCATATTGTAGATGAATTACCGAGAGAAAAAGAGATTTTAGTCGTATGTGCGAAAGAAGGTTCTTCGCAGTTTGTTGCGGAGCAATTGTTGAATGCTGGTTTCAACGATGTTTCCTATTTAGCTGGTGGGATGAAAGCTTGGAGTGAATATGTAAAGCCGCTCAAAGTAGGAGATGTACAGGGCGGAGGGAGTATATATCAATTTAACCGTCTTGGAAAAGGCTGCCTATCCTATATGGTAGTTTCAAAAGGTGAAGCAGCAGTTATTGATGCAGTAAGAACGGTTGAAGCATACGAGGAATTTGCGAAAGAGCATGGAGTTACTATTACGAATGTAATGGATACACATTTACATGCAGACCATATTTCTGGTGGTCGTAAGTTAGCTGAAAAAGTAGGTGGTACGTATTGGTTACCTCCAAAAGATGCGGAGGAAGTCGTTTTCTCATACGAACGACTTGTAGAAGGATCTGTTATTACGGTGGGGGGTACCAAAATTGGAATTGACGCGTTATACTCACCAGGGCATACGATTGGGAGTACGTCATTTATTGTAGATGATTCCTATTTATTATCAGGTGATATTTTATTTGTAGATTCAATTGGCCGTCCAGATCTTGCTGGGAAGGCTGAAGATTGGGTGAGTGATTTACGAAATACGTTATATAAACTTTATAAGGAACTGTCTCAAGATTTAATTGTTTTACCAGCTCATTATTCAAAAATAAGTGAAATGGACGACAGAGGCATTGTGAGTGCGCATTTACAAGATTTATTTAAGGAGAATGTAGGGTTAAATATTGTTGATGAGGGAGAGTTTCGTAAAACTGTGACAGAGAACTTACCGCCTCAGCCGAATGCTTATGAAGAAATTCGTCAAACGAATATGGGTAAGATTTATCCGAGTGTGGAAGAAGAGCGTGAAATGGAGATTGGCCCAAATCGTTGTGCAGTTCATGATTCATTATAAAATAACAAACTGGAGGAATAGATGATGAATGTAAAACAAGTATTAGATGCGAAAGGTTTAGCATGTCCAATGCCGATTGTAAGAACGAAGAGAGCGATGGATACTTTACAATCTGGAGAAGTGTTAGAAGTACATGTAACGGATAAAGGGTCAGTTAAGGATATTCCAGCATGGTCAAAAACAGGCGGTCATGAAATAGTAAAGCATAATATAGAAGACGATGTGCTGAAGTTTTGGATTAAGAAGGCGTAGTGAAGAACTAGTTTTATAAAGGCGGAGAGGTTGGTTATATGAATACAATATTAAGTACGCTGTTCATTGCATTTGCTGCATGGTTTGTTATTTCACGTTTTTTACCGGTGAAAGGTGTTCAAAATATAAATGGAAAAGAATTAAAAAGTATAGTGGGAAAACAGGGGAAGTACTTTATTGATGTTCGTACAGTAGGTGAATATAGAGGAAATCATATGAGAGGATTTCAGAATATCCCGCTAAATGAGTTAGTTAGTAAGGCAAATCAGCTAGATAAAAATAAGGAAGTAATCGTTATTTGTCAGAGCGGGATGAGAAGTAAGCAAGCAGCAAAAGTATTAAAGAAATTAGGATTTCAGCACATTATAAATGTTTCAGGCGGTATGAACGCTTTGTAAGGAAGGGATAGCAAGATGAAAGAAATAACAGCGAGAGAAGTAGAGGAAAGATTGTTACGAAATGAAGAGATACATGTGATTGATGTTCGTGAAGTGGAAGAAGTGATGGAAGGGAAAATTCCAGGAGTGATTCATATTAGGTCAGGTTTACTAGAGTTTCGAATACATGAGCTGGATAAAAATAAAGAATATATTATCGTTTGTCGCTCAGGCGGGAGAAGTGCAAGAGCAGTTCAGTTTTTAGAGAGTTACGGTTTTCGAGCCATAAATATGGTAGGTGGCATGTTAGCTTGGGAAGGTAAAGTTGTATAGTACGGAGATAAATGATTTGAGCCTTTTTATAAATAATTAAATACCCCTATAGGTAATTAGGAGGAGAACAACATGGAACAACAGAAGAAAACGACGATTGTTTTATTTAGTGGAGATTATGATAAGGCGATGGCAGCTTATATTATTGCAAATGGTGCAGCGGCGTACGATCATGAGGTGACTATTTTTCATACTTTCTGGGGTTTAAATGCGCTTAGGAAAGATGAGCATGTGAAAGTAAAGAAAACGTTTATAGAGAAAGTGTTTGGAAAAATGATGCCGCGCGGCGCTGATAAGATGGGATTATCAAAAATGAATTTTGCTGGTATGGGGCCAAAGATGATTAAAGGCATTATGAAGAAGCATAATGCGATGTCTTTGCCAGATTTAATTGATATGGCGAAAGAGCAAGAGGTTAAGCTTGTAGCTTGTCAAATGACAGTAGATTTATTAGGGTTAAAAGAGGAAGAGATTATGGAAGGGGTAGAGTTTGCAGGAGTAGGTGCATATTTAGCAGATGCTTCGGATGGGAATGTGAATTTATTTATTTAAATCACCTTCTTTTTAGAAGGCGGGGGATACAATATGAGTTTAACAGTACTACTTTTTATTATTGGATTTATAGGTTCGTTCATATCAGGGATGGTTGGGATTGGCGGTGCAATTATTAATTATCCGATGATCCTATACATTCCAGTATTGCTAGGATTTGCCGGATATACATCACATGAAGTGAGTGGTATTACAGCGGTTCAAGTATTCTTTGCAACTTTTGCAGGCGCGTGGGCGTACAGGAAAAGTAACGATATGGATAAAACGTTGGTTGTGTATATGGGAGCTAGTATATTAATAGGAAGCTTTGTAGGTAGCTTTAGCGCGAATTTATTAAATGAGCATGCTGTAAATGTTGTTTATACAATATTAGCTACTATCGCGGCTATTATGATGTTTATACCGAAGCGAAGCGATCGTAAGGGATCAGAGGGGATTATGTACAATAAATGGCTAGCTAGTTTGTTAGCGTTTATTGTAGGAAGTGTTTCCGGCATTATTGGGGCTGGTGGTGCGTTTCTTTTAGTCCCGATTATGCTAGTTGTTTTAAAACTACCGATACGTACGACAATAGCAACCTCTATCGCTATTACTTTTATTTCCTCGATAGGAATTACTACTGGGAAAGTGATTACTGGACAAATAGTTGTTATTCCGGCTCTTATCGTTGCGATAGCAAGTTTATTTGCCGCTCCTCTTGGAGTGAAAGTAGGGAAGAGACTGAATCAAAAAATTTTGCAATATGTATTGTCCGCTTTAATTGTAGGAACTGCGATAAAGATGTGGATTGATATGATATCGAAATAAAAAGATGGTGCTCTTGTAGCACCATCTTTTTATTTACGCCCAAATAACTTTCATTAAGTTCTTATATTCATCGTTTGCCAGTTTATATAGCATTCTCGTGTGTTCAAAGACAAGTGCGGGATTAAAGTTTGGTTCTGAGAATGCAAGAGATGTTGAAATATCAATTGCATTTTGTTTGTTTAGCGTGAATTTTGCAAATCGATAAGATGTGTTTAATTCATTGATGACATGTAAAATGTCATTTTTTGATGTTGAATCAGGTACAAGAGCAACATTGAAGCAGTATATATCCACAGCAGGATGTTCGCTTTGGAAAGCAGCGATAAGTTGAATTTTTGCGCCAGCTTCTGTTTCTAATCCTACTGAAAAATGTACCGAACCATCATTTTCATCTATATTTTCTTCCATGTATATATCGTTTGATTTTAAGTACTCTTTAAAATCTGAAATGTTATGTTTTACTGCAGCTTTCATATGTATGAGCCCCCTGATAATTGGAATAGATTAC
>NZ_JBHWYR010000033.1:0-55099 GCF_042728695.1 Bacillus sp. NPDC060175 | reverse complement strand
TATTATAAGAGACCGCTTCTTCCGTAAATTAAATATTATGTATCATTCTAATTTCACCGATAGAAAATCCCCTCCATAGTAAACAGATTAATATGCATTCTTTTTTCTGTTTACTATAAGGGGATCTAGTTCCTTTTATATACGTTCAGATAACGCCATAATCTCAACCACCGTTACAGTTGGTTGAGACAATTCGCCATTTCCTTGTAATACAGGACCATGTACAATACATTGACCTTTTTTCAATGTTGAAAGTCTATTCTCCCATTCTTTTTTCTCTGAAGAATCGTTAGACAAACTAGTAGCAATTGTAGAAATCTCTTGTTCTGGTGGCGCAAAATAAATCTTCTGTGAAGCATTTTGCAGCCTTGCTAATTCATCAGTAGCCAATTGAGATTTTAAAAATTGGGTTGCATACCATGCAGACCATCCGAATTTACGTCCCTCTTGTAAAATTCGTGCAGAAGGTGATTTTTCCGTATGATCAAGATTTTGTGCTTCATCCATTATGACAGGCATTGGATTATTTTTATTTCCAAACCTTACGGAATAATTCCAAAGATCCCATAAAATAAATTCTGTAATCATTAATTGGACATCTCGAGGATATCCAGTCAACTGAATAATAAAAATCTCACCATTACTATCTACAACATCTTTCCAATTTATTGTATTTTCATGGCTAAATGGATTCCGATCGATAAGGGGTCTTATTTGAGATAAAGCCGTCTTAGCATAGCTAGAACCATCTTCTTCTAAACATTCTCTAAGCTTTATTAAGCCCATATCTTCTCCGTATTTATCTAATCCATTAAGAGTACCTTCATAAATTGCATTTAATTGCTGCACACCTAATGTACTGTACACGGCAGCAAACACACTCTTAATTCTTTCAGCAACATCCGTATTAGATTCTGGAAGTGTAATCCCTCCAATATCTCTTTCATTCTTTTGAAACGGATTGATTGGGAGTTGCTCACTATATACAATCTTTTGTTTTACCTTTGTACCCATTGCTTGTACAAATTCATCTTCTAATTGATTTGGTAAAAATCCTTCTGTATAGTCGATAACAATACTTGGAATGCCTTGCTTCGATTTTTCTAATAATAAGCATTGCATGAAATATGTCTTACCTTGTCCGGATTTACCAGATATCAGCAAATGTCTATTCGCCAATCCTTTATTACCATATTCCCAATAAATCTTTCTATTTGAGTTCTCTGCCTTCCCAATTAAAATTCGGGATTTTTCTAATTCTTGTGGCTCTCTTTCTTTTATTTCTTCAAGAACTTCCCTTGTATTTTCGATTTGCTCCTCAGTAACCTCATTAGAATCGATAATTTCAAGATGTTCTTCTACCTCTACATCAGCCTCTAATTTATTTTCTTCCGGGCTAAAAGAAGATGCTCTTTCCCCTTCGCTATAGACACCTGTATATTTATAAGAAAGTAAATCTTCCTTAATAAAATCGCCTTCTGTTTCTTGAATCCAATTCTTCATATCTTCCATTGGTTGTATAAGACCACTATATCCATCAAATTCCGGAAGATTTAACAGTGTAATTCCTTCATCTAGTTTAGCACTTCTGTGATAAGCGTCTCGCTGGAAAGATAAAATAGCTCCTTCGCCAATCGATGACTCTACTCCGTTTGAAATTACGAATTGATCTTTCAGCAGTTTCTCAACCACTTCATTATTCAATTCGTAATTTTTCTCTTCCCAGAATCTACTTTTAAATACTTTATTAGCATTAGAAATATAAAGTTGCGCAAAGAAATTACGATAGAAACGGCTAGTAAAAGAATTAGTTGTTAATGCATCGTTGATTAGTTTCTTCGTATGTTTAACTTGTTTTCTCGCCTTTTCTAATACATCGTTTTTGTTAGCACCAATCTTTACTTCGACGGGATAAAAATGCATCATTAAATCATTCTCTACTTGTTCCAAACCTATTAAAAGTAAATCATCGCTATGAACACCTTTTACCCCTAAGTTTTTAGCTGTAAAGATACCCTCTGCTTTCTTTAAATTAACAGCACCTGCAACCCTTAAAACTTCTTCTAGAGAAATTGGTACCCATAAAATATCACGATGTTCAAAGTAAGCTAAAGAGAACTTTATAGCAGAAATAATACTCAATTTTTCTCTAGAGTAATGGCCCTTGCTGCCAATAACACGAAGTAACCACTCACCATTAAAAGTATTAAATGCTTTAATAGTACTTTCTACATTTTCTTTCTTACTCTCTACTTGCTTTTCCTTTAAAAATTCTTCAATAACAAAATGATATTGTTGCGATTTATCCGTTACAGTAATAGCATCATATCTACTTGAAGATGAATATTGATCACTATAATGAATAACGACTAGATTTTTCTCGTAATCATTAAAGAACTCCAGATCAAAGCTTGGATCTACAAACGTTACCCAATAAGAGGATTTAAAAATTTCTTCTAGAGTCTTTTCATCAGCACTTGTTGTTCTAGAGAAAATCGCTTCTCCTTTTCGATACGTATTATTTCCTCCGTTATGAAGATTTGCACTTAGTTCATTAAAATAATACGTTGTTTGTGTTAAAAGGTTCTCTTCTTCTATAGCATATGCCTTAACACCAAAACCACTTTTATAATTCTCGTTACTCTTCATTGAAGGGACTGTAGTATATAATCCTTCAATTGCTAGACCTGATAGCATTTCATCCATGGATTGTAATGCGTATCGCTCTTGTGCTTGCATTTTATAGAAAGAAATATGAGCATACTTATATTCTTCTCCTATTTCTTTTTTATAATAAAATAGCTTTTCACGAATAAATCGCAATATATCCTGAGGCTCATGTTGCTGTTTTGCGCCTAAATTAATATTAAATTTTGTTTGGAACTCCTCTATCGATTCTATTCTTGAGAAATTATCAAATGCACTGTCCTGTCCCTCTTCCTTATAAAGAGTCACTTCAACAGCTTTTAACCCTTCAGGTCCTTTTGATTTAATTCTTTCAAGCATCCAATTTACGATACCTCTAAACGTTTCATGATCGTTTTCAATGTTAATGACATTAATTTGCAACGGCGCTTTAGAATACTCACTAAATAAATATCCAAAGTGTCCTTCAAATTGCTGAATTTTATCCTCAATTACTTTTGCTAAAAATTGATTTGCATCCGACACTGAAACCTGGTTAACTGGTTTAAAGTCCATCCACTCTAATACGATATTCTGATTATCCGGTCTGTACAGTTGATCTCGATCATTATAAATATATGGAACTAGTCCATCTGGCTTTAATCGCTGTAAAATACTATTATCCACTTCTTCATTTGAAAGTAAATTATTCATTTTTAATTGGAAAGCGACCATAACTGGATGGAATGGTGTGAATTTAATTACATTATTCCCCATCACTGTCCCTAACTTAAATAAATCTCGTCCGCGTTTGCCAGCCTCATGTCCTTCTTCAAAACTTTTAATCTCTTGTATAAAAGCATTCAAATACTCTTCCGCTCTTTTAACTAGCTCGGCACTGTAATAACATAAGCTTGGTATACCTTTTTTAATTTTAAAGTAAGTTAAAAATCTACTATACGCTTCTCTTAGTTCATCGCTAATAGATATCTCTTCAGGGACTAATGCATCAGACTCTACTACGGCACACTTAAACCCATTTTCAATCCACTGATACTCCCACTCGAATAAGTTTCTATATTCGGGGCTTAAATAAAATTCTCTATTTCCAAAACGCAAACGATTATTTATCCATTCAAAATCTCTTTGCTGCTCACGCTTTAATTTCCAAATTCGCGCTCCGTTAATCGGAGTAGATTCTGGCAACTCATTTTTCAATATAATTGGAATGATTGTTTCATTCTCAGTCAAACGAATGTTAACTCTCATCTCTTCTTCATCATTATACGCTTCAGGTTGCGGAAGAATAGTAAGTTCATCATCTATACTACAATCAACAGTTGCATTTTCCTCATAAACTTCCATTGATTTTTTGTTATAACCTTGTCCAAATGAAAGCTCGTTATCTTCATACTGAAGTTCAATTAGACGCTTATTAGGAGCAATCAAATATGTTGTTTTAAAAGCATCTAATACATATGGATCAATTGGTAGTACAACAACAAATAACTCTACACCTAAAGTTGATTTATCATCATGCTTATAAGCTAACCTAGTAAATGTAGGTTGATTTCCACCTGTTTTTATAACCGCACTTAAATTTATTTTCCCTACCGATACTTCTACATTTTTCTTAAAAGCTGGGAGTATCTTTACATATTTATTCGATAAACTTTTAACATTTCCACCTTGAATTGAAAATGCAGCATTTAAATGTACCTTTTCCTTACATTCTGGATTAAATATAACTAAGTGTCTTTTTCTTTCTCCTGCTGCAGTCTCCTTTTGAGGCTTATCCCAAAAATGTAATCCTTCTTTAACTGTTAGCTCTTTTAAATTAATTGATGCCTTTTTATGAAGATCTATAAAATCCTGATGGAACCGATTAACATCAGCAAACCCCATCTCCTTCCAATCCTCACGCTTTAATTTGCTAGCCCCTTCAGGTGTAAATTTCTTTTCTAATTCCTCTGTTCCTAAACCAAAATCATGAATTTTTCGAACAAATTCATATAATTCTCTATTTGAACCTAAGCGTTCTTTTTGTTTATTCCCTTTAAATGTAGCTAATTCTTCGTCTTTAAAGACAGCAAATTTTTGATAGTCTTTATCTTCTATTGTACCCTTTGCAAGAGTAGAAAAAATTTCTTCAAATTCAAAGAAAGTAACTTGTTGATGTGCCTGTTCCTGCTTAATCATCTCCATGTTTTCTATAAGGATAATTTGAGCCGTTTTATCTAGCATACTACTTTCAATTTCTTGCCTTAATCCCTTTACTATAGAATTAGGATGCAACGGCATTCCATCCTTTTGAAGATCGCTACTTCCTCCCTGAATTGAATCCAACTGTTCTGAAACTATACTCAATAATGCTGTATCTTTCCATACACCTTTTTGTTCGCCTACTTGATTTCGTAAAGTAACTAAGAAATCCGGTTTAACATTTTCATTTGTAAAGGCAATGACAAGTTGAACATTTTGTATTTCAACTGAAAACGTTTTATACGGTTCACCCAATTCATGTTTATATACAAATTGCTTAACATTTTCCTGCTCTTGGAATGCTTTTACTAAATTCTCTACATCCTCTACTTTATCCAGCTGTAAATAAAATCTATCACCAGCTTTTATTGAGCGTTTTTTAAAATCACCCAATAACAACTCACATATATAATTATAAAATTCGTTTAACATACTGTGCATCACCACTATCACTTTTTTTATCTAGAATATTATGAGAATCAAATAACTCTATAATCATCTTTTTCGAATGACGATCAAAAGCCACTCCTCTTTTTGAAAATTCCTCAAACAAACGATTTAACGGCATTCTGTCTTCTTTTACACATACAGCTGTTAAAAGTAACAGCATTTCATGGCTCATATTAAAAACAGCCCCAATGCTGCCTCGGTTTTTCAGAAAGACATCTGCGCCTAAATCTTCAATATTCTCCCCAAACTTTTTAGCTGCTTCTGCATTTGTTCCCTCTTTTAAACAACTAAACAATGTCTTAAAAGCCTCAGAAATATTTTCCGGTTCTTCTTTAGGTGTTACTCGTTTCGCCCAAAGATCACTATACTTATTAATCCATTGCTTACTATCTACTAAAAATTGCTCTGCAACAGTTGGGCCCTTTTCATCTATTAAATCTTTTAACGCTCTATAATTCATAAATTTAAGGTTTTTCTTTTCATCAGCTAATTCATCTTGAAACCCGTTATAACTTAATTGTGCCATCGTGTGCATGTGCACAAATAAATTAGGTGCTTTATCTTTTACTCTTCTAAATCCTTCTAAATCATCTGCAGCCTTTCTTCTCTTACTAATAGATTCCCATTCTAAAGCAAAATATAAAGGGGTCGAATGCGAATAATTAGCTTCATCGAATTGTTCAAACTTCACAACTAATTGGCATACATACATAAAACTATAAAAGTGCGTAAGTAATGGGAAAGACTTTAAGAAATAATCTTTATATTGACTCAAAAATAGTAAGTCTTCCTGATAATTATCCGCTAAAAATCCCATTAAAGGTTGATATTGCTTAACTGGTTCTTTATTTGGGATATCTAATTTATTTAATATTAGTTCAGTTAATATATCTTCACTTTCCTTATTGTTAAATATAGAACTAACACTCGCTTCATCATAAATGAGAACATCTTTTACAAATTGTCCATATTTCAGCAATTCATTTTTCTCTGGGGCAGCCATATAATTAAACAAATATGGATGAATAGGTTTAATTTTATTGTCTTGACCAAATAAATATTGATTTAAAAAACGGTCTAAATCATATTCTGCTTCCTGTGTATATTCAATTTCTTCCATGATTTGATCCACAAAAGGATTACTAGCAGAAAACGGTTCTTCTTCACTTCTTTTCTTTTTTCCAGCCAGCTGTAAACCACAAATATTTCGAACATACTCACCTAAAACTTCGTTAAAATTTCCACGTATGGATTTCGTTCTTTTTGTAATAAAAGGTAAAATATCTACCACTTTACCAACTTCATGCCTCTCTTTTCCCAACAACTCTTCCAATTCTTCTATTTTTAATAATCTATTCATTAATTACTGCTCCCTTTCAAACACGAATGCACCAAAATCATCTCTGTTTAACTTATAAAAGCGAGAGTCATTAGGAAAATGTATCAATAGCTCATTTTCTTTTTCTCCAAATTTCATGATTTTCTCTACAAACTCTGTAAATTTAATTGCATCTTCTTCATCTTTTTTATTTGGACAATAACCTCGACAAACTTTTATCAATAAATTATAAAGTTGATAGTCAATATCCAATTCAATAGTATTTTCAATATCTCCATTGTGATACGCTAACACAAGTGATGCTTTAAAAGATTCGAGTACATCATTTTGATTAAATTTTAAATGATCAATTGATGGCCTTAAATTAAGCTGTTGAGCTAATCTATACTTATCACTTGGTTTATTTAAATAAATATATCCCTTTTTCGGACTTCCCTTCCATTTAAATAGCGCATCTTTTATTTCTTCATAAAAGACTTTAATTTCTTTTTTATTACCCGAATTAAAATCAAATAACTTTTTCACATATTTATGATACGTCTCATCCTCAACCTTTTGGGCAAAGTCTTCATTCGTTAAATATGTGATTCGAATAACGGTTTCTGAGAAACCAATAAATGATGGGCCATCCACTTTTTCTTCACTAATAAAAGGATTTAACCATCCTCTACCTTGATCAGATGTTACACAACGACTTAATATAATATCCCATTCATTTAAAGTACTTAAATCAATAATAATTTGATCAATATAAGAGGATCTTCTATGAACTGGGTCTAATTCATGTAAAGTCTTTAGGATAGGAGAACGCTCTTTCCGTTTAAACATAAGATTAGGCACAGCTTGCTCTAACACTTCAAATTCTGAGAGAACCTCAATTACTTCTAATTTATCTGGAATAATAATGTCAGCTACAAAGTTTAAAAATGCACGAGCAGATATAACTAACTTAAATTTCACTAACGTTTGAATAATCAAATTAACAATTTGCTTTTGTACGTAAGGTTCCTGAATAAATTTATAATTCTCATGAACCATCGTTCGAATATTATTTTTTGTATCCTCTTGATAAGCCAAATAAAAAGGATTCCCCTCTTCTTTATTGAATATTTTATTTAATAAAGTTAAAAAGAATGTTGATTGCGGCCCTTTTTCCGTTAATTCATACGAGTGATAATCACCAAAACTAATTAAATCAAAATGGTCTTCACCGTAACAAGTAGTAATACTTGAAGAAAATAGTCCACTACCTTCCACAAATCTATTTAAAGCTGTATATGTGAACTCCTGATGATCTAATGTAATAAAATTATGAAGAACTCCCATATTAATCGCTAAAATAACCTTTTTACTTGATCGATCGATCGATTGGTCGGAGAAATCTTGAAGTATTTCTTCTAGAGTCTCCATTGCATTTTTGTTAGGAGAAAAACTTTCTGTAGCATCATTAAAAATTTGATACCCTTCTAATAAGTCTGACTTATTCTCTTTTAAGTACGCTAATAAATGAGATTTCCCATCTCCAACGCTACCACAAAGGAGAATTAAGCTAGAGGAATTAAGTTCTTTATTTTGTATTAATATACGCTCTAAATCAGTTTGGATTTTTCTCTCTACGTGCATATATTTTTTAAATTGACTAAATGCATTTGCGTTTTCAATAGCCTCTTGTGAAGAATCTTGTAACCTCTTTAGCTCTCTTAATAAATAACTTTCTCCCTCAGGAAGGTCTTTACAAAGGATACTCTCTTCCGCTAGATCTTCAATAATAGGTTCTTCTTTTTTAACCTCATCCTTATTAGTAACACCGATTAATTGCATGACTTGCGCTTTCACCATTTCTTGTATATCTGCTTCATTACTTTGTACCGGTCTTGGATGCTCATATGCAGGTATTTTCAATTGTTCTGGTGAATATACTTCATATAACCAAACGGCAATATTATGCATAACTTTATGCAATTTAAAAGCTGCAGTAATATCATTAAACGAACCATCATGCGCTGCCTTATTACCCGTAAAACGAACTGTATCAAAATCCCTTTGTACTTCCGCCGTTATATAACCTTCTTTTGCAAGGTAGGAAATTTTATCATAAAGTGATGAAATATATGGTACCTTTATATCTTCTTGAGTGAACACCTCATTTAATATAGCTTCAGCAAATAACCTAGCTTTCACAATAGCACTTGCTGGGTCTTCATATATTAACTCTTCCATCTTTTTTGCATTAACCGCTGCAACTTGATTAATATGCTCTATAAAACTTAAAAAATATTTTTCCTCAGACATATTTAATATCCCTCACGCCATCTCATTAGTATTTTAATAATATTTTATCATATTCTTTTATAATTAATTAACAACCGTGTGTGAATTACATAAAATATCCAATTGTATAATTGGACCTCTAATTACTAATTATTCCTTATATAAGGTTTATAAAATTTATATGTAATCCTCAAACCATTTACAGATCTATCTTCACAGTAACATTAAAACCGGTATTTATTACGTCACTTTTATATTCTACTTGTTGCATTATATCCATTCATTCAAAATGATTCATATATCTCCAACAACTTCCTACCTTCCTCAACAACCTCTTCCCTCAACTCCCTAGGCTCCATCACCCTAACCGAAGCGCCCATTCCCAAAATCCATTTCTTAATCGATTCTTTCCCGCTCATCGTTGCGCGGAAAAGGATACTGCCGTCCTCATGATGTTCTATCTTTTGATTCTCTCCCCAAATGGATTCTGGTACAGATACAGCGAATGGTGGATAGATGAGTAACTCTACTTCTAACGGTTCTTTCATAATGCCGAATTTCGGAAATTCTTCCCTGATATCGAAATTGTCGGGTATTTTATATGTATCATACAAAGTTTTAATATCTTGCATTCGAGATAGTTTAAACATACGTTTTTCTTTTTTATCATTGCACAGGGCTAGGCAATAAAAGAATTCGTTGTAGTGCACAAATCCGTATGGATCGATAATTCGTTCTGATCTTTCACCAGACCGTTTCTCATATTGGATTTTCACCTTGCTGCTTGTAAATAACGCTTCTTGTAGTTGTACATATTTTTGATTTTCATTCGAAAATGCATAATTCGGCTTCGACCTTTGAACAAAATATATATGACGGTCTTTATTCGTTTCCACTTTCCGAACGGCATTCAATTTATCTAACGCTACTTGTGCGTCCCGTGAATAAATGTCATTACCTTTTGAAACTAGTTTTTGAATAGAGAATGTTAACGCATCTAGCTCTTGTTGGGACATATTTTTAATAGGAAATAACGATGTATTTGAAAGAGAATAACCACCGTACCTGCCTTTTGTTGTCTCTATTTTTATACCTGACATTTCAATATCATCACGATAAATACGGACCATCCGCTCTTTCACTTCTAATAACTCTGCCAATTCACTAATTCTCATTTTCCCTCTCGCATGCAGGAGTTCAATCATGTATAGGCAGTTACTTAATTTACTCATATAATTCCTCGTTTCTATTCATCCATCCTCATTCAAGTATAAAAGAATAGAACCATCTTTTAAATCCTTTCTATATATTCCCCCAAAATATCAATATATTACCCCAAAATGCACACTAGCACACCCCTGACATACACCATCCTCAAAAAGGTGTTCAGGCAAAGTCTTTGTATTGCAAAACTTACACTGCTGATACCGCCTCTTTCTAAAATCAGCAACCATAATAATACTCTCTTTAATTTCCACCGCTTTCTCACTGTCACTTAATTCCTCTAGATGTTCCCATAATAATATATGATGCGTAAACCCTGTCATATCTGGTACGGCAGGACTAATCCATACCAATCTATAAAACCCTATTTCTAATCCTATTTCACCCGCACGAATAAACATGTTTGGATCAAAATCCAACCCTCGAACTGCGAACTCGACATCTAGTTCTTTCAACTCACAACGCTCTAATTGTTTTAATATAAATTGTTGTATCTGTGTTTTTGCTAATTTCATTAATGACTAATCTCCTATACATATATTATTAATTTGGTATTTTAATAAAAAGTTGTAGCAATAATGACCTTTCATAACTTGTTATCACAAAATTACAACTCGAAATCCAGCACTATTTACGTCACATATATCATCACTTACAAATAAATCAATAAAAGATTATTAATCACTAAATTTAACCATCCCCCCATACCACCCACTACTCTCATCCAAAAACACCCTACTCTCCCCACTCCCCTTATAAAAACTCTCCCAACCCCTCTCCCTCAAAATCCCCTTCCAACTATCACTCTCAACCATCCTCTTAATAATACTATCCCAATAAGCAATCTCTTCCTCCGTCATATCTTTCGGTCCCATAATTCCTTTCCAGTGCTGGAATACAACGTCGACTCCTTGTTCTTTCCACGTCGGGATTTCTGGTAGTCGGTCTAGGCGTTTTTCTGAGGATACGGCTAGTATTTTTATTTTGCCGGCTTTGTATTGTTTTTCGGCTTCGGATAGGGTCATTGTTGCGGCGTTGATTTGTTTGTTCGTTAGGGCGTTGATGATTTTTTCTTTGTTTTCGTAGACGCAGAATTCTAGTTCGGCAGGGTTTATGCCGAAGGCTTTGCTTACTTGTACGAAGGATAGGTGATCGTCGTTTCCTAGGCCTGGGGCAACGCCGATTTTGAAGTTTTTCTTGTCTTGTTTTAGTTGTTCCATTAGTTCGTTTGCATTTTCTATGTTTGAGTCTTTTGATACGACAACGACTTCCCAGTCTGATGCTAGCGTTGCGAGCGGTGTGAAGTCTTTATATGTTAGTTTACTGTGGCCTAGTAGGTTGTTCGTTATGAGTAAGCTTGAGTTAATCGCAAGTACGTGACCGCCTTTTTGTTTCGTATATTTCCATCCGACATCACCGCTGCCGCCTATTTTGTTTGTGACAGTGATTGGTTTTGTGAAGATTTTCTCTTCTGTCAGTGTTTTCTGCATCGCCCGTGCCGTTAAGTCCCATCCCGCTCCTTGAACGTTTGGTGCAACGATTTCTACTTTGTCTATGTTTACTGTATTCGTTTGAGGTTTTTCCGACGAACAACCAGCTATTATTCCTGTCATGATCCATATACATAGTAATAATCGTTTTTTCATAACCCCCGTCCTATTCGATACTTTCGTTCTGGTCGTCCGATAATGCCGTATGTGTATTCTACTGTGCATTTATTTGTCGCTACTAAGTATTCTAAGTATCTTCTGGCGGTTGTTCTGGAAGCTCCCATTTGTTCCCCCATTTCTTCTATTGTAATTCCCTCTTCGAATCCTTTTATAATTCCTTTCACTTTTTGTAGTGTTAAAGGATCAACACCTGTCGGTAAATTTTTTATATCTTGTGTTTGTGAAGTGCCGAAGAAGTTATCGATTAGTGCTTGATTCACTTCATTGTTACTACGTAATAGTTGCTTCTTTCTTTTATAGTCTTCAATTGTGCGAACAAATTTATCTAACGTGACCGGTTTTATAAGGTAGTTGCTTACGCCATTTCGAATTGCTTTTTCTAGCATATAGTTTTCATTCGCCGCTGTAACCATAATGACGTCAACGTTTGGAAAGTCAGCGTGGATTTTCGGCAATAAGTCTGTACCAATTCCATCTGGTAAATAATTATCTAATAGAAGTAAATCGATTTCTTCCTTTTGTAGTAGTTCCATCGTTTCTTTTGCGTTCAATGCCTTCCCAATAACTTTTACGTCCTTTATTTTTGATAAAAACTCCTCTTGAATTTGCGCTACGCGGAAATCATCTTCTGCAATTGCAACCTTCAACATATGTCCATCCCCCTGTTTGTCATGTACTTTCTCTCAACGTTTTCGGAAGGTAAATTGTAAAAATAGCTCCCCCATTTTTCTCGTTTTGAATTTCAATTGTTCCCCCTAGTAAATCTACCATTTCTTTCACGTTTGCTAGCCCGTAACCACGATCGTTTCCTTTCGTTGAAAATCCTTTTTGGAAAATGGTTGTGATTTTTTCCGCCGGTATTCCTGCTCCACTATCTATTACTTCAAAAACAATATCGTGCCCAATGTCCGTAACAAAGAAGGAAACACTCTTTTCCTCTTGTTCATTCACCGCATCAAATGCATTATCGATTATGTTTCCAAGTATCGTAATAAGATGCGAAACCTTTATATGGTCTGGTAACGGATGAAGCGCACTATCTCCTTCAATATGAAAATCGATTTTCTTTTCAGATGCTGTTCCGAGTTTTCCTAATAAAATAGCTTGTACTTTCGCATCGTGAATTTGATGGAATAAAATATGGTTTTGGCTTTGATGAATATTAGATTCTTGTTGGATAAATTCAATCGCTTCTCTGTAGTGCCCTAACTGAAGTAATCCTGATAAGACGAAAAGCTTATTTGTAAATTCATGCGTTTGAGCACGTAAATCCTCTGAATACTTTCTTACCTCAGATATTGTATTCACTAAATTTTGCAGTTCTGTTTTATCTCTAAAACTACATACAACACCTACCGTACTGTTATTTTCGAGTATTGGTGTCATGTTTAAAATGAATACTTTATCTTGAAACGCTATTTCTTGATCGTTTTCTAGCACTCTTTCCATATGAAAAGCCGGTAAAACTTTTGAAATGTGTTGCTGCATATAATCACCATTTACATACAGCATTTCTTCTGCCGAAGTGTTCATCATCGTAATAAAACCGTTTTGATCAATAGCGATAATTCCTTCTTTTATAGATAGTAGTATCGCGCTTCGTTCCCGGTATAGCGCTGCGATTTCATTCGGTTCTAGACCGAGTGTATCTTTCCTGATACTACGTGCTAAAAGAATGCCACCAACAATTCCGGCTAGTAATACAGCTAAGGAAAAGAGGATAATTTCTTTCGTTCTGCTCAATATGTTAGATTCAATACCTTTTATTAAAAACTCTACTGTCACAACGCCTACTACTTGATCGTAATCTCCGTTATGAATAATAATAGGTGCCTTCGCCATTAAAGCTGGACCGCTTACTCCCTTTCCTTCAAGCGTATAATATCCACCAAAAGTGAGTGCTTCATAGTTATATGGATTGTTACTCTTTGTACCAATCAACTCCGAATTAGAATGGGAATACATAACCCCATAACGATCTTCTATAATTACATAATCCGCACCAGCTTGCTCGCGAACTTGTTCCGCAATGGATTGAATAGTACTTTTATGCTCGTTGTATTGAAAAGCATCTTTTATAGCTGGCATAAAAGACAAAGATTTAGCCGTTTGCAAAGCTAACTGTTCTACTTGACGTTTCGTATCAACAGACTGAATGTAAACAAATATCCCCGCTAACAGGAGAACGACAAATACAATTAATGTAATAATTAAGCCTAGTATTTTCGTTTGTAATGACACTTTTCGTGATTTCTTCATACTTCATATCCTTTGATAAAATATTCAAAACTATCAATCTTATTTTTCTATTATTATGACAAAACTGAAAATGAATCAACTATAAAAACCTCCATGTACATAAAGTACAAAAAGAATAAAATTGTCATAATATTGAGATTTCAATTCAAGGACAGTACAATTCAACTATATTGAACACGCTTTCATAATTATCATTTTATTTATAAGCAAGAGGAGGAATTATTATGGCTCAAGCAAAATCTAACCGAGTCGCCGGCAATATCTTCAAAGGTTCTGTCGGCAATTTAATTGAATGGTATGACTGGTACGTTTACTCTGCTTTCGCTGTTTACTTCTCAGCAGAGTTCTTTCCTAAAGGAGATCCAACGAGTCAATTACTGAACACAGCCGCTATTTTCGCAGTCGGATTTTTAATGCGCCCTATCGGCAGTTTGCTAATGGGACGATATGCAGATCGGCACGGACGCCGGGCAGCATTAACGCTTTCGATTACGGTTATGGCCGGTGGTTCTTTAATTATTGCCTGTACACCGAGTTACGAAAGCATCGGTATTATGGCACCAATTATTTTAGTTCTTGCCCGTTTACTCCAAGGATTATCACTTGGCGGAGAGTACGGAACTTCCGCAACGTATTTATCTGAAATGGCTAGTAGTGGTCGCCGTGGTTTTTATTCAAGTTTTCAATATGTAACGCTCGTTGCTGGACAGATGGTTGCGTTAGGCGTTCAAATTGTTCTTCAGCAATTACTAAGCGAACCAGATATGAAAGCTTGGGGATGGCGTATTCCATTCATTATTGGTGCGATGGGAGCAGTAGCTGTATTATGGCTTCGACGTACAATGGATGAATCAGAGCAGTTCTCAAATATGGAATCGAAAAACCGCGAAAGCGCAGGAACCGTTCGCGCTCTTATGAAACACCCGAAAGCAGTATTAACAGTAGTCGGCCTAACACTAGGAGGCACTGTTGCATTTTATACGTACACAACATATTTACAAAAGTTCATGGTAAACACAGTCGGTCTTCCGAAAGAAGTTGTAAGTTGGATTAACTTTGTCGCACTACTTATATTCGTCGTACTTCAGCCGATTGCGGGGCTATTATCCGATAAAATTGGACGCCGCCCACTCTTAATGGCTTTCGGTATTCTCGGAACGTTACTAACAGCACCGATCTTCTTCTTTATGGAAAAAACGACAGAACCAATCGTAGCATTTTTACTCATGATGGTCGGCCTTATTATCGTTACTGGTTACACTTCCATTAACGCAATTGTAAAAGCAGAACTCTTCCCAACTGAAATTCGCGCACTAGGCGTAGGTTTACCATATGCTCTAACCGTTGCGATATTCGGCGGAACAGCGGAATTTATCGCATTATGGCTAAAGAGTATCGGGATGGAATCACTATTCTATTTTTATGTAGCTGGATGTATCGCAATAAGCTTTATTACGTATTGGCGTATGGATGAGTCATCGAAGACTTCGCAGATTGAGGCGGAGCTTAATGGTGGAGATAAACTAGCTAATAATAAATCTAGTTAAAATTACGTATGCTATGTTCTTCGTTTACCTGAACTCGATTTTCTTTATCTAAAAAAGCATAATTCATTAATATACAATTTAAAAACCTCTACTTATATGTAGAGGTTTTTGTATGACGAAAAAACACGTAGTTCCATTGTTATTTTACAAACCCCAAATTCTTCCTCATCTTAAAGTGGAACAAATTTATTACTTAGAGTGTCTAATAAGTGTATTTCTAATATTAGTTGTCCAGATTGGATACAACATATCCTGTTTGACATCTATTTTTATGTATTACAAAAAAATGAAAGGACTTATTATTCCCAAAAGTAAAAAACATGTATTGTAATACTTTCACAGGTGAACCATTACAAGTGAAAACAAAAAAGAAACAACCCAAACCGTGACTTATCAATCATATAAAGTGAAACTTTAATCAGTGGGGGTTTTGTTCATCCCCCACTGATTATTAGCCTTCACCAATCGGGCTTTTACGGGCAGCCCGACCCCTGCCTAACTTCTTTGCTTCCGCTGAATTTTGAGGTGGGGGTCTTACTGCCCGGCGAATAGCGGGATAAACGTTTTGGATGTCATTTAACCTGTGAAATTTTAGCTGCAGTAGTATTGTTACCCTATGCCATCCTTAATTGCATTGGTATTTAGAATACCTAGACAAAATCCATATATTCTTGAAAGAGGTTGAAAATTTATGTTCGTTTTAAACAAGTTCTTTAACATTTTACATTACAAAAAGATTGTGCCTGTAGTATTACTTTCATGTGTATCACTTATAGGCTGTTCCAATAGTAACACTCAATCTGAACCACCTAAACAAACGAATCAAGCTAATCAAATTAAACAAGAAAATACAGGTAATCAATCTTTCGCTAAACTTGAAAAAGAATATGATGCTAAGCTTGGTATTTATGCACTGGACACAGGTACAAATCAAACTGTTGCTTATCATTCAGACGATCGTTTTGCATTTGCATCTACATCTAAATCATTAGCTGTGGGCGCTCTTTTACGCAAGAACTCATTAGAAGCTCTTGATCAAAGGATTACGTATACTCATGAAGATCTTTCTAATTATAATCCAATTACTGAAAAGCATGTTGATACAGGAATGACGTTAAAAGAACTTGCAGATGCTTCAGTTCGATATAGTGACAGCACAGCACATAATTTGATTCTTAAACAGTTAGGGGGGCCCTCTGAATTTGAAAAAATCTTGAGAGAAATGGGAGATACTGTTACTACTTCAGAACGATTTGAACCTGAATTAAATGAAGTGCATCCAGGAGAAACACATGATACCAGTACACCAGAAGCGATAGCTAAGACACTTCAATCATTTACATTAGGAACTGCACTTCCAATAGAAAAACGTGAACTATTAGTAGATTGGATGAAGAGAAATACAACTGGAGATAAATTGATTCGTGCGGGCGTACCAAAAGGATGGGAAGTAGCTGATAAAACAGGCGCGGGATCTTACGGAACAAGAAATGATATCGCAATTATTTGGCCACCAAATAAAAAGCCGATTGTTCTTGCTATACTTTCTAATCATGATAAAGAAGATGCTAAATACGATGATAAACTTATTGCAGACGCAACCAAAGTCGTGTTAAATACCTTAAAAGCTACGGAATAAATGATAATAGGTTAAAAGTTTTCTATTTTAGGCGGGTGTTTTCTCTAGTAGGAGTTGCACCGCATTTTCATCAACTAAAAATTTAATAGTGTCCCAAAAACGAAAATTGGTGCTAACTTGTAATAAAAAGCTCATTTTTATTGTTTGGGGATAAATCGTTCTTTAAGCTTGATGGTGATTTGGTGCTATCCCTAAAACATCTGGACTGTAATAGTCAACTAAAAAATGCAAACAAAAAGACCTTTAGTCAGTCGTTTTGTTTGCATTTCCTTTTTCTAAAACCACAGAAAAGATAAGTACTATAGTTAACACCATAATAAACCTTACTTCACTTCCATCACTTACAAAAAATGAATACAAAGTATAAATTAAAATTAATATTCCATAAATAACTTTGTGCAATGAACTCCCCCCTTTTTGCCGTATATATTTTAGTGTAAAAATTTAATTCAAGCCCTATATCAAAATGAAAATAAAAAGCACCTGTGATATACACAAAGTGCTTTTCTCTTGTCAATTTATCTATTTTCACTATATTTATCTATTTTCTTTTTATAACTCAAATTTCTTCGAATCGTACTTTTCTAGAGTTTGCTGCAATTCATTTTGTTCATATGGAATATGTTTATCTGTCTGTACATCTTCAACATTTTCTCCACCTGTTAATAATCTCCTGTACTTAAAAGAGTGCCCTGTTAATACTGTTTTAATCATTTTGTATTGCCCTCCTTTTGTTTGATTACTTGTATCATAAAACAAGTATCTGAAGTTGATATGTAGTTTATCTAGAGTGTATGTAAATTTAAAAAATCTCTAATAAAATGTTTATGTTGTAACGTTACCACCAAAACTAGTGCTTCAAACACCATGATTTGAAGAGACAGTAACCCATATTCTAGCTTGAATTCCCGCTACAGTTCTATATTGAGTAAAACCGGTTGATTCCTATAATATAAAAAGAGCACCACTTTTTGGATGCTCTTCGTTATAACTATATATTATTTAATTTCCTTCTTTTGTTGGTACCATTTTTCCTTCTTGAGAGTCTGTGCCCTCTGTTCTTTCAACAGTTTTTGCATGCTCTGGTTTTTCAGGGGCTCCCATTTCAAATCCAGGTTGAGAATCTGTACCTTCTTTTGTTGGTACCATTTTTCCTTCTTGAGAACCTGTACCTTCTGTTCTTTCAACAGTTTTTGCGTCTCCTTTAGGAGTCGCTGGCACTGCATCTTTAGGTAAATCAAAGTTTTGTGAGAAAGACGTTGTTCCATCTGCACTCTGTGTAATTACTTGATTTGAACTATCTTCATTTGACTTTAAATTGTCCATTTTCGCATCATCTGCACCTACTGCACCTCCCGCTACCAATCCTGTACTTAAAAGTGCTCCTGCTAATAATGTTTTAATCATTTTTCATTACCTCCTGTTTATTTGTAATATTCATCAAAAAAGTATCTAGAGTTAATGTTTTAGTCATTATCTTTATCTACTTGCTTTTTGATTACATTTAGCATAAGACAAGAATCTATAGTTGATATGGACTGTATCTGGAGATTATGTAAAGAAAAATGGATGATCAATTGTATATCCTAATGGATGCTTAGACAAGATTAAAACTTTATATGAGTTTGAACAATTGAGTTCCCCTTTGTTTTTGGGTGTGAGGTTTTTAGCTGGAGTGGAGTGAGGGACTAACCTTTTCTAATTTGAAAGCAAACTTTTTATTATTAGTTTACATTCAAAACACTGTAAATAAAGATGTTAAAAATCCGTGAACAAAAAACCACATCTCATTGATGTCCACCCCATCAGAAGTAAAGAACAGATTGAAGATATGAAATGGGCTCTCAAACGTCATTATTCTGAACGAGACTATATTCTCTTCCTTATTGGGATCCATACAGGATTACGTGTCAGCGATCTACTCCAAATTGAAACCCAAACCATAGTAAAGTTAAAACGAAAAAAAAGAAAAGAATTTAAGATCAAAGAAGGAAAAACAGAGAAAGAACGCATGATTAACCTTACTTCTATTTTTGATGAAGTCTATTCGTATGCCCAAGCACTAGAAAGTACCTGGTTATTCCCTTCAAGAAAAGGGGATCAATCCATTAGTAAGATCCAGGCTTATCGACAATTACAACAAGCCGGAGATTTTGCCGATATAGAATCCATCGGGACTCACACCATGCGGAAAACCTTCGGCTATTGGTTCTACAAACAAAAGATGTAGCTATGTTACAAGAAATTCTTAATCACAGTACACCACAAATTACACTTAAATACATTGGTGTCAATAAAGAAGAAAAGGATAATATCCTTGATACATTTCTCCTTTAATTTCTTTTAAAATATATATCAACCTATTAAAAAGCAAAAAACTTTAATACAAATTCAAACCCATAAATAAAATTTAATTACTTTTCTTACATTATTCTTTTAACATACTTAAAAAATCACTAAAATTATCTGCAACTTCACTAGTTACTGGATTCAACTCTTCTGATTCTTCATGATACCATACCACAACAGATGGTATTTCTTTTTCTCTAAAATCTAAACAAAGAAAATCACCTGCGAATAAAACAGCAAACGGAATAACATTTACTCCTGTTAAATCTTCATCATCCGTTAAACGAGTATCGATATCAGATAATACAACCTCTATATCATACCAACCATTTTCATCATCATCTTCTGGGTCCTCCAACAAACATAAGAAACGTTCAATTAAAAGTTCATTTTTTTCATGTAAAAAAGCATTAGTAATAGGAATAGATCCATTATATTTTTTCAAAAAACCTATAAAATCAGTTGGTAATTTTATCTCACAATATTCCTCAAATGATTCAATTAATTCATCATTTGGTGATTGAAGTTTACTACCATTTTTAATCTTCATTTTAATCCCTCCAATTCTTTACCTACCTTTAAATATTATTTATCCCTATATCCACTCTTGATCTTTTTACTCTAAGGTATAGCCTGGTATTGATTTTCAAATCCTTTAACTTCTTCTATCCCTATCATCCGAAATAGAAAAAAGATCTCTCTGCTATCTAAATGTAATTCCACATTCATGAGATTAACTCTCCCTCCTATTTTTTCTATCCTTTAACCAACTATAAGAAGAATGCGATTATATACTTAAAATTCAACAAATTCTCTTTAAAAGCCTATGCATATTTTCCCTCCATCTTCTATATGCTTCCGTAAATAATAATACTTATGGAGTTCTATAATCATATAAAACAAAACAAACGAAATCACTGTGCATGCAGACATAAATACAATTGCCCCCATCTGTTGTGTTGCAATGCTAAGAATTATATTAGCAATTAACTGCCCCAATCCCGCTGCAATAGCTGCTACTTTTACACCACCAGTTCCTTTCGATGATTTTGATTTTTTTCTTGGTTCCTGAAGTTTTTCAATATGATTTTTATAAAAATGATACAAAGCAAAACCATACAAACCAAATGAAAGAATAAAATAGATGGGAGTTTGTAATTGTAACACTTCATAAGCATATTTTTGAGTTATAACCAATAATCCGACTGAACATATGGTGCCATATACTCCTCGAAATAGAGTGTATTGTAATTGTCGTTTCCGAGGATTGATAGCAATCCATATCGCCCACAAATTTAAAAAAATAACTGGAGGAGTTACTATATATACATAAAGTAATCGAAAAGGATTCGCGAACGCAGGCAAAAGAACAAACACGTCCGCCCCCAAAAGGACAAGGACAATTACATGGACTCTTATTTCATTTACAGGATAAAGAGCCATATAATGTGCAAAAGCTTTCTTATTAAAATCTATATTTTTTTTCATGTTAATTAAACCACTCCGCTACTGTTGACCAAGTTTTTTTCGCGCTCGTTTTCACCATATCCTTAATACTATCATCTTCACCATCACCATCTAAATCAGCATCCCATTTTACACCTTCTGTGAAATATTATTCCCTTCTCGAAAAAAAGATCAACCCATTAATAAGATCTAGACTTATCAAAAATTTAAAAAAGCCAAAGATTTTGCTGGTATCGAATCTATTGGGACTCACACCATGAGCAAAATCTTCGGCTATTGGTTCTATAAACAAACTAAAGATGTAGCCATGTTGCAAGACATACTCAATCACAGCACACCACAAATTACACTTAAATACATTGGTATCAATAAAGAAGAAAAAGATAATGTCCTTGATACATTCCTTATTTAATCCAAAAATATTAAAATATGAATACTATAAAGATTAACTATCTACTTCCCATCAAAATTATGGTAATCCTATTAAGCCTGGGGTTACCCCTTCTACCTTTGCCCATTCAAACGAGCACTCAACTAACATTTGATTCTTACACTTAATTTTTAATAAACCTTCTTCTTCTATCGTATTTATTTCAAAATAATCAATTATATTTTCTGTCCCTAAACCTTTTATTGTTAAATTATGAATAGTAAAGAAAGATATCTCTACATAAATTACATCCCACTTATTCCATCGTTTTGGCTTGTTTTCAACATTTTCCTTTGTCATCAATTGAATAACTAAAGTAGGACCATCTCTTTTAAGACGCACATCTAATAACTCTGATTCTTCAAACTTTGGTATTTTCCCAAAAATACTAATTAACGCTTGTGGATTTAAAAATTTAAATTGATCAATCATTTTTATACTCCCTATTTTTTATTTCTCTTCTCAAAATAATAATGATCCTCCATACCATCTACCTGTCCTGTTCGTGTATTGTATTCAGTTCTTACATTATGATGCGGTGGCTGATCTCCAATTCCACCTTCTCCAAACTTATGACCCTCTGAATGATCTTGAATTATAATTTTTTGACCTTTTACTTCATATGTTAATTCTCGAGTCATAATAGGCTGTTTATTATCATTTAATATCCTTTTACCATTACTATCTGTTAATGGTACCATTTTTTGACTAATCGGGTGTTGAAATCTAGGTATATTTAATTGTCTTTTAATTTCTTTTAAACTAGCTCCCCTAGATTCATGAGAATTTTTCCCCTCAATCTTCTTAACTTTGAGATAATATTAAAAAGACTTATGCGTAATTCACATAAGTCTTACTTTTGTTACTCATAATTAATTATTCGTCCTCGTCTTCAAACTCATATAAGCTATCAAGTAATTCTGCAAAAGATGAACAAACAGGATAGATTGATTCTTCCATTTCTTCTTCCTCATGGTCCCAAAATACGACTGTTGGTGACTGAGGATTATTTCGGTAATCAAAGCATAGAAGGTTACCAAACGGGTCTCTAGCAAAAGGATATACTTTATCTACCAATCTATCTTTTATACTATTATATGTTTGCAGCATAGAAATTTTTCTCTCAGAGTCTAAGGTTAAAAGATTATTAAGTGAATCTTCATCCTGATTAGGAATATTGAATGTATCTGGAGTAGGATAGCCACCATCATATTTCTTTACACACTCAATAAAATCATTAGGAAATTTAATACCAAAGTACTCTTCTAATTGTTCAATTTGTTCATCTGTAACTTTTTTCTCACTTACATTAATCCATGTAATGTTGTTCATAATTATAAACCTCCCTATTTATCACTATCTTTTCCCCAAATTTTATATCCACCTGTATGACCAGTATCGTGATGTATCTGATAATCTACAAGTTGCATTCGACCAGGTTCCTGATGATGATGCCATGTATAATTTTCTGGTGTTTTCCCTATTCTAAATAGTTCAATCTCTTCTTTCGTGAATTTTGAAGCTAATTTAGGATCTTCCATTATTTGTTTGTATAGGTCCTTATTACATCTTCTAAAATGTGTTGTTCTAGTTTTTTTGAAGTCTGTCTCTTTTAAGGTTACCTCGCCCTTAGATTTAAAAATAGGAAATCCATCAGCATCATAAGGTATACCTGTAACTGGATGTTTATCTCCTGCTAATTCACCCATTCTTAACCTGATTGTTTTTGGACCATTCGGGCCTTCATAGGTATAATTAGCTGCTTTTTGTAAATATTGCTGTGTTCCACCTACAAATGCAAAATCACTTCCAAATTTCCCTGTGTAATTATTAAATACGTTTAGTGTGTTTCTATATGTAGCAGAATTAGTTACTCTGGACATACCTTTTGTTAGATTTGCAGTAGTTGCTACCTTCGATACTTTACTTAATCCTTTATCACCAATAAGTCCTAATCCAACTTGTGTTAAAGCATAACTTCCCCACTTTGCTCGACTTTCTGCGTCTCCATTTATTACATCATTAATAAATGAATCCGACAATGCATTATACATGGTACTAAGGGTATCAATAGGGTGCAAAGCAGCGTTCCCCATGTTTTCCCACGTTTCCCAATCTCCTAAAGCTTTTATTCCGTCTATTGTATCGCTAACTGCTTGTCCCGTACCATCTACAATACCGTCCCAAATTTTTTCGCCAGTAGATTTTTCAGGTAGCTTACCACACATTTCACCTTCTTCAATTGAATTGGCAGCTTGTCGTGCCCTCTCTTCTGTAATCGCTTGAATTGAAGTTGTCCATTCCATATTCAACCCTTGTGTACTAAATGTACCACTTGCAGGACTAAAACCTTTTCCACTTTGTACCTCTGCTAAACCTTGTGCGATACTAGCAGCTAGTTGAAGTGCTGTATCATAATTACTACTAGAAGTATAATTAAATTCATATAGATGTTCTAATTTTTCTTGCAGTTTTTTCCTCATGACAGTAAAAAGATTTGCCATAGCTTCCATACCTGGGATTGGCATAGCTTGACTGACGGCTTCCATACTTGCTTTCATTCGGTCAATTTCTCGAATTTGTTCTAAGATTTCTTGTTCAATTACATCTGTGGAAGCGACTTGTGATTGAAATTGACTTGGAAAAGCATCGTTCTGACGAATTAACTCTTCACACAGATAAATGATTCCTTGTGCTAAAGGACGAAAGGTTTGTACAAAAAATGATTTTGCACTGCTATAAGTTTGTCCTTGTAGAACAGTATCAATTGCAAAAGCGTCAATCGACTGAATGGCTTGTTCCATACCTTGAATGGTAGCGGTACATACAGCATTCATGCTTTGAGTTTGGCTTCGTACTTCTCCCAAATACATATTTAAACTCATGCATTGACCTCCCTTGCTAATTGTTGTTGTTGATAGGAAAGGTCGTTTTCTAAATTACTAAGGTCTCGTCTTTCTTTAAGCAACGTTTCTTTTTTGTTTTCCAATTCAAATGTGATTTTTCTTTCAATATGTTTTGCATCTTGATATGTATTCATAAAAAACTGAGACATTTCTCTATCATCATGCCAAGTTCCTAAAATTCGATCAAACAAACGATAGCTTCCACCTCTCCATTCATAATAATCTGCTTCCGCTCGCTCCTGAATGTGAATCGCGGATTGATTTCGGTCTTGTTCTTCAAATACACTTCTTAACTTTTGGTTTACTTGATCAATTTGTTTTTCAATATCTTGACTCATCATATTCCTCCTACCATTTTACCTTTACGTAGGTTGTCACATTAGCGAAAAGTATTGTGAAGTTCGTTATCCATTCTCTCAAACTCGTTAGCTACCGAATGAATATTATCAACCGCTTTTTGAAAGGCAGCGGAAAATTGTTTCGTCAAGTCTAAAACTTGCTGATTCGCTTCTTGTGATTTGAAGTTAACAGACAACGTTGTACGCGTCGCCTTTGTTATAGAACGACTGGTTGCACTTTGAATCCTATCAGAGGCTGATCCCATTTTCGTAGCAATTTGCGTTGCTTTTTGTAAATTACTTTGAAATTGTCCCATTCTTTCAAATCCTTTCTATACGTTTTCCAAATGTATTAAAGAAATCTCATTATATATCCTTATCAATATCACTCACTAGGCATGCAATCAAATGAGCCATACAATATAAGCTGTATGGCTCATTTGAAATGCTTGTTATATAGAGTAAAACAATTTTTATTTCAAACCGAAATTACGTGATAATTCTTCATCATGAGAAGCAACAGCCTCTGCAGTTTTATTCAGCTGCACATTAATTTCTTGTAATAGCTGTGCGAAGTTTTGTACTTTTGGCTTTAATTCATTGAACTGTTGGTCAAAACCTTCAAAAGCACGTCCTTCCCATTCTCCTCTTAATTCATTTTGTAAGTTTTGTAGTTGACTTAAAATGTCCTCAATTTGATTTGCACCTTGTCCATATCGAGCCGCTTTCGATTTAAGCTCCTCTGGTGACATACGAATTTGTCCAGCCATTTTCATTTCCCCTTTAATGCATAATGAGCAAAATATATATTGGTTAATTTTACTAAATATATTATAATGTATTATTCTGAACTTTTAAACGTTTTATCTTTCTATTGAATATTAGAATATTAATATTCTACTTTTTCTTGCTTTACAAGATTTTATGCAAAAAAGACCACCAAAAGGCAGTCCCTCATAACGAAATTTTATGTTAACTTGTAACAAAAAAAGAGGAGTCATCTCCTCTTAATAAATAAACACTATTTAATTTGTTCCTTATACTCATGGTTAACAAGTACATACCATTTTCCTGTATCAAATTTTTCTTTATTAATCACGTAAACTTTATTTTGTCTCTTTACCTCCCCTGGTTTTAATTCCTTAGTAATAGTAGAGGTCTCACCTTTTTCAACCTCATAACTACTAGTTGCCCACACATCACTTTGGTAAGCATTATCATTTTCATCCACTAAATCCACTGATGGTAAAACGGCTAATTTCATCGATTCGTTTGTGATGTTTTTCCCTTCTACTTCTAAAACAATAAAGACATGTCCATTTTCAGGTTCTTGGATTCCTATACTTTCTTTACCAACCTTATCTCTTTCTACAACTCTTTTTACAGTTACATCAAATTTAGGTGTATGAAAATCCTTGTTTACAGCATACTCTTTTTCTTTTACCTTTGATTTCTCTTTTGTTTGTTCTGTATTTTTCTGCTTTGCATTCTCTTTCGGTTTCGCCTCATCAGTTGTTTGCACTTTCTTTTCTTCTTGTTTAGAATTGGTTTCTTTAGATTCTGAAGAAGTTTTGTCGGATGTATTGCCGCAACCAGATAAATTGAATACTAAAGCGCCCCCTAAAATACATGTAGTAAATTTTTTCAACATCTCTTTTTATCCCCCAATAACACGATATATAAATTCCTTACTTATCATAGCAAAAAATACCATCTTAAATTGTTGCATCTTGTCGAATGATTAAGAATAATCAATTGTTTTTATTGCATATAAAAAAACATGATCTTGATGTAGTACCAAGATCATGTTTTACGTTGATGTTATTTATAAAATACTTTATCCACATTATACTTCGTTTGAAATTCGTTAATCATATATGTTTCGTAAATTTCTCTTTCCATCGGATTTTCTACAATACATACATCAATACGATACACTTCATCACGATGATTTTTAATTGGTGATACATTATCTTCAAAATGCTTTTTAATACGTTGTCTTACTTTGCGTGCTTTCCCAACAAAAAGAAGTTCGTCATTCAAATTATAGTTAAAAAATAAGGAGAATTATATGATAGGAGATGCAAATATAGACATTCACTGACCATTAGTCTACAACCAATCCCACACCCCCACACAAAAGAAAAAAGCACCAGGTCCCCCCTAGTGCTTTCTCCTCTAAAATAAATGACAAGCCACCTCATGCCCCTTCGCAATCTCAACCATCTTCGGTACTTCCTGCGCGCATTTTTCGGTCGCAAATTTACACCTTGTTCTGAATTTGCAGCCGGATGGTGAGTTGAGTGGGCTTGGTACTTCCCCTTGCAGGATGATCCGTTCTTTGCCTGTATTTGTTGGATCTGGTTCTGGCATGGATGAGAGTAGTGCTTGTGTGTATGGATGTGCCGGTTTTGTGTATAGGTCTTCGCTGTCGGCAATTTCTACTATGTTTCCTAAGTACATAACTCCGATTCGGTCTGATATGTGTCTTACCATGGATAGGTCATGTGCGATGAATAAGTATGTGACGCCTGTTTCTTCTTGGATATCTTGCAGCATGTTTACGACTTGTGCTTGGACTGAGACGTCTAGTGCTGAGATTGGTTCGTCGCATAGGATAAAGTCAGGTTTTACAGATAGTGCGCGTGCGATGCTGATGCGCTGTCTTTGTCCCCCGCTAAATTCGTGCGGGTAGCGATATAGGTGTTCTTCTTTTAGGCCTACTTTTTTGAGAAGGTCTAGAATGATTTCTTTTCTTTCTTCCTCTTTATAGGATCCGTGAATGTTCATCGGTTCGCTAATAATTTGGAATACGTTCATTGTCGGGTTTAATGATGCGTATGGGTCTTGGAAAATGATTTGCATTCTTTTTCTATATTCTTTTAGTTCACTTTCTTTTAGATCCGCGATATCTTTTCCGTCGAATAGGATGTTACCTGAAGTGACGTCGTGTAAGCGAATGATACTTCTTCCTGTCGTTGATTTTCCGCAGCCAGATTCTCCTACTAGTCCGAATGTTTCACCCTTTTTAATTGTGAAGCTAAGGTCATCGACTGCTTTTAATTGCTCTGTTTTTCTGCCGAATAGTCCTTTTTTAATAGGAAAATACTTTTTTAAGTTCCGAACTTCAATTAAGTTTTCTTCATGCATGGGAATCACCTACCGCCCTATCGTTTAACCAGCACATAGAGCGTCTTCCGTTTCCGATTTCAAAATATGGTGGACGTTCTTTTTCACAAATGTCCATTTTATGTGGGCAACGCTCTGCGAATGGGCATCCTTTCGGCGGGTGTAGTAAGTTTGGTGTTACACCTTGAATTGGCGCTAGTCTTTCTTTTACTCCGTTCGATATTTTCGGCAGAGAGTTTAATAGCCCTTTCGTATATGGATGGTTCGGCGATTGGAAAATATCAAGTACAGGTCCTTCTTCCATAATAAGTCCGCCGTACATAACGATAACGCGTGTACAGTTTTGCGCAACAATTCCAAGATCATGCGTAATGAGAAGCAACGACATATTCGTTTCGTTTTTTAAGTTTTTCATTAAATCTAGTATTTGCGCTTGTATCGTTACGTCAAGCGCTGTCGTCGGTTCATCCGCAATGAGAAGGTCTGGATTACAAGACATCGCCATTGCGATCATAACCCGCTGTTTCATTCCACCGCTTAATTCATGCGGATATTGTTTTACCCTTTCTTCTGGTGAAGAAAGACCGACTTGTTTTAGCAAGTTGACCGCGATGTGCTCTGCTTCTTTCTTTTTCACTTTTTGATGACGTATAATTACTTCCGTCATTTGCTTCCCAATTTTCACAACTGGGTTTAATGCCGACATTGGATCCTGGGATATAAGTGAAATTTGATTTCCTCTAATAGAGCGTAATTCTTTCTCCGATTTAGAAAGCACGTTTTCATTTTGAAAAAGAATCTCTCCTTCTTTCACTTTCCCCGGAGGCGCAACGAGAGCCATAACGGATTTCGCCATAACGCTCTTTCCGCTTCCCGATTCGCCAACAATCCCAACGACTTCACCCTTTTTCAAACTAAATGAAACGCCGCGGACCGCTTCTACTTCACCACTTTCTATGAAAAAAGAAGTCTTTAAATTTTTCACTTCTAATAGTTTTTCAGACACGCTTCTCACTCCTTTCACTTAACACTTTAGTTCTCATTCCCAGCCCCTTTTGGCGCGAAAGCCTTCTTGAGCGCTTCACCGATTACGTTAAAACTTAGTACAGTTAATAGAATAAGGAACCCTGGGAAGAGTGTTAAATACCAAGCTTCACCTATGTATCCTTGCGCATTATTTAGCATGCTGCCCCAAGAAGAGTCTGGTTCTCTAATACCTAAACCTAAGAAGCTAAGTGATGATTCCATTAAAATAGATGTCGCAATTGTTAATGTCGCAGCGATTATAATGGTCGATAAAATGTTTGGAATGATGTGCCTTACAATAATCATGAGTGATTTTTGCCCCGATACTTTTGCATATAAAACGTACTCACGCTCTTTTACAGATAACGTTTCTGCCCTTACGATACGCGCGGTGTCCATCCACGTTAATAATCCGATAATAAGAACAAGCGTTGTAATTCCTGGTTTTAAATAAGCATTTAATAACAGCATTAAAAAGAAAGACGGAATCGACATAAGAACCTCGACAACTCGCATTAAGAGGTTGTCTAACTTTCCGCCAAAATATCCGCTAATTGTTCCTACTGCGGTTCCGATTGTAATGGAAACAACCATCGCTAGAAAACCAACCGCAAGGGAAACTCGTCCGCCATATAACGCTCTCGTTAAGTAATCCCTTCCGTAATCGTCTGTGCCGAAAGGATGACTTAAACTCGGTTCTTGTAAACGATCTGGAATTGACATTTTACTAGGATCGTACGGTGATATGAATGCGAAAAGAGACGCAATTGTTAAAACACCAAGTATAATAACTCCCATTACTACAAACTTATTTTTTGTAAAACTACTTTTTATCGTTTGAAATCTCCTATTATTCATTCCAAATCACCCCCTCATTCGAATGCGCGGATCTACTACGCCATATAAAATATCAGCAATTAAATTACCGAGAATTAACATGAATGATGATAGTAATGTAATTGCCATAATAATTGGATAATCAAATCTAAAAATAGCATTCACCCCGAGTGAACCAAGTCCGGGCCATGAGAATACTGTTTCTGTAATGAACGCTCCGCCTACTAAACTTGGAATGGATAATCCGAAAATTGTAATGATCGGTATTAATACGTTTCGAAGTACGTGATTAAATAAAACTGTTTTCTTTGAAGCGCCGTACGCATATTGAATTTGTACGTAATCTTCTTCTAATTGCTGGATGGTACTTGAGCGAATATATCTCATATAAACAGAGACGTTTTGGAACGCTAGCACCATACAAGGTAAAATGCCGTGCTGGACAATATCCCAGAATGAATCTTGACCGACTGTACGCATACCCATACTCGGAAGCATGTTCAATTTTAAAGAGAATAAGTAGATTAATAGTAACGCGAACCAAAAGACTGGCATTGAGATTCCCACATAGGAGATGAAGTTCACGATGCGGTCAAAGATAGAATTCTTTTTCACACCTGTAAATAGCCCAAGTGGTATTGCGATTACAAATGAGACGAGTAAAGATGATCCCATTAACCCAATTGTTGCGGGTAATCTCTCTGTGATAAGTTCTAAAACAGGGCGATGATTTTGAAGTGAGTATCCAAAATTCCCTGTTAAAATATTTTTTAGCCATAAAATATATTGCATGTAAATCGGTTGATCTAGTCCTAAACTTTTGCGAATACGCTCGACATCAATCGGGCTCATATTCGGCGTTACAAAGTTTCGAACGGGATCGCCCGGCGCTAGTTTTATTAATAGAAAAGAAATAATAGAAATAACAAATAAAAGCGGAATTGCATTTAAAAGCCTCTTTGCAATTACTTTATACACAAACTTCCCCCCTCAAGATAAAGTGAAACTTTAATCAGTCCGTTAAAGCGGGATAAAGAAGCTGATTTCCACCAGCTTCTTCATAGTTGCTTATTTCACTTCATAAATCTTCGATAGATCTTCAAACATTGTAACTGGAATTGCTTTTGCTTCTTTTAATCCATCAAACTTTTTATCTACTGCAATAACTGCTTTTGGATATGCGATTGGAAGATAAGGTAAGTCTTCTCTCGCTGTATCTTGAATTTTATGGTATAGCTCTGCGCGTTTCGTTTTATCTGTTTCAACTGCAGCTTCTTCCCATAACTTATCAAAGTCAGCATTTTTATAACGTGCATAATTGTATTCTGCATTACTTAAGAATAAGCTCTTATATGAATCTGGCTCTGGTCCCATTATGTAACCACCGAATGTAATGTCATATTCTTTATTCTCTTTATCTAAGCCTTTTTCACTTGCCGCACTAGCATCTAATGCATTTAGTTCAACTTGTAAGCCAACTTCTTGTAATTTTTGTTGTGTATATAGCGCTAAGCTTTCCATAATTTTATTATTCGTTACATACATAACGCGTACTTTTTCTTTATCTTTCACACCAGCTTTTGCTAATAAATCTTTCGCTTCTTTTTGATCATACTTATACTCTTTTATGTCTTTTGCATAATACATAGCGTCTGGCGTTAAGATTGAATTTGCCGGTTCTGCAAATTGACTAGAAACGAATGCTGAGTTAATCATTTCTTTCTTATCTAATGCATGCGCAATCGCTTGGCGCACTTCTTTTTTCTTCATAAGGTCTGTATTAAAGTTATAAGCTAAGTAGAATAATCTACCTTCAGGGAATGTCACCATCGAGAAGTTCCCAGTGCTATCTAATTTCTTAAAGTCTTGTGGCTCAATCATCTTCATATTGATTTGACCATTTTGAAGTGAAACATTTGCTGTATTACGATCTTTTACAACGCGGTACACGACAGAATCTAATTTCGCTTTACCAGCAAAATAATCATCGAATCGCTCTAGCGCAACATATTCATCTGATTTAAACTCTTTTAATTTAAATGGACCTGAGCCTACAGGTTGTAGGTTTTTCTTACTCTTCACTAAATCCGCTTCACCTTCAAATACATGTTTCGGAATTGGGAAGAAATCATTCATAACCCCTTCGAAAGATGCACTTACTTGTGGTAAAACGAATTGAGTCGTTAGCTCATCCACTTTTTTCACCTCAAGCGGCTTCCCTTTAAAAATAAAGTTTTCACGGCTTGAACTATTTTGCTTCTCATCTAAAATAGATTGGAATGTAAATACAATATCGTCTGATGTAATTTTCTTACCATCATGCCATTTCAAATTATCTTTTAGTTTTAAAGTCCATGTTAATTGATCTTCTGAAGGCGTAAAGCTCTCAGCAAGAACAAACTTTTTCTTACCGTCTTCCATATGATACAGCGGTGCATATAAAGCTTGCTGTATCGTCAATGACACACGATCATTCGCATAAAGCGGGTTCATCGTATCTGGATTATCACTAACACCAACTGTTAACGTTCCTCCATCTTTCGGAGTCCCTGATTTACTAGTGTTCGCTTGCTTCGAAGAATCTTTCTCCCCTGAGCAAGCCGCTAATGCAATAAGTAATAGTAGGACAAATGGTAATGCAAATAACTTCCGTTTCATCTTTCGGCCCCCTCGAACTATTTATACCCATAAGAAAACTCGGATTTAATCCCGAGTTTTCTTATAAGTTTTAAATTACCACTACCCGTATATAAAGTCAAACTTTTTTGTAAATGTGGAAAGTTTGAAATCTATTAACAGAAACAAATACTATATCCCCACAAAAAAAGACCACCAAAAGGCAGTCTCTCAAAACTCAATCCTATTCCCCAAACCACGCTCCACCGCTTTTTCATATAAATACTTCGCAACGATAATATCTACTACCGCCAAACCAACTGATTTAAAAATAGTAATCTCTTCATTATTTTCTCGGCCAGGTCTTTCTCCACTTATAATTTGACCAAGTTCGGCGTGGAGATCGTTTGCTTTAAATAGACCTTCCTTTATCGGAACTTGGAGGTCGCCTGTTTCTTCTAGTGCTGCTTCTTTTGATTCGACTATTACTTTGTTTGCGTTAGCGATGGCGTGTGATGGTAGTTCTTGCATGCTCGGTCTAAATGAACCGACGGCGTTTACGTGGACGCCTTGTTGTAGTTTTTCTGAGAAGACTGGTGTGGATGCATTCGTTGTTGTGACGATAATGTCTGCTTCACTTATTGCTTCATTTGGATTTGTGTAAACGTAAGCCGGTTTGCTGAATTTTTCTTGTATATATTGCGCAAATGCATACGCTTTTTCTTCTGTTCGGTTGTATAAATTGATTTTTTCGATGTCCCTAACAGCGAGTACAGCTTCAGCGATTCCTTTCGCCTGTTCACCAGTGCCGATGATGCATAAAGTTTTTGCGTTATGACGAGCTAAATGTTTTGTCGCTACTCCTGATAAGGCGCCTGTTCGGATCATCGTTAAGTAGGATCCTTCTAAAAGTGCGAGTGGTTCTCCTGTTTGAAAGTCTGATAGCATTACAATCCCGTTTATCGTTTTCTTTCCTATTTTCTTGTTCCCCGGGACTACTGTTACTACTTTTAAACCAAGAGCTTCAAGTCCTTCCGCTACTGAAGGCATAATTAACGCGGTATTTTGCTCGTTCGCAAATGGTAATGAGCCGCGTATTGGTGTAATCGTTCTTTCTGCGGAAAATTCTTGTAAAGCAAGCGCCGCGTATTCAATGACTTCGTTCATATTTACTAAGTTTCTTTGTTCGTTCGCGCTTATGACTAGCATATCTTTCCACCTCCTCCTTCTATCCTAACAAAAACCCCCGATTCAACACATCCCTCGGATCTACAACAAACTGGTGGAATCCTGTAATAAATGCATTCCCCGTCACTTTCGGAACGACTGCTTCATATTTATCTACCTCTGTTACAGATAATACTTCTCCGATAAATTGGCCGTCAGTAATGCATTCATGGATGAAAGTTTCTCCCTTTTGTAAAGCATCTTTTTCAAAAAGGGTTGCGATTCTTGCGGAAGTTCCTGTGCCGCAAGGGGAACGGTCTACTTGCCCATCAGCAAAGATCGTTACATTCCGTAAAGTAGCGTCTTCTCCTTTCGGTTCATCTGAGAAAATAACGCCGTATATTCCTTTTAAATCTTCTTCAAGTGGATGTTTTACTTCCATTTGGCTCTCGATATAATGTTTAATTTTTCCGCCCCACGTTTGAATAGCAGCTAAGTCTTTGAAATCAACTTTCAAACCAAATTCTTTACAGTCTACTACAGCATAAAATGCTCCGCCAAACGCGATATCTACTTGGAATTCATAGTCATCTATTTTAATAGGAACGTCTTTCTTATATACAAACGAAGGAACGTTTTCGAATGATACGGACTCTACTTCGCTCCCGTTATATTTTGCGTACGCAATGACTTCCCCAGCAGGACTATCGATAATGAATTTTTGTTTGTCGCCTGTCACTTCAAACATACCCGTTTCAATTCCTACTGTAATAACAGCGATAATTCCGTGACCACACATCGTACTCCAGCCTTCATTATGCATAAATAAAACGCCAAAATCAGCATGAGCACTTGCAGGCGGAGTAATGATACAACCGTACATGCCGTGATGTCCTCTCGGTTCATACATAAGAACCTCACGAAGATGATCCAAATGTTCCATGCAGTACGCACGTCTTTCTAGTTGTGTTTCTCCCTTTATCACTGGCACTCCGCCCGTAATAATTCGAAGTGGTTCCCCAGCTACGTGAGCATCAATTGTTGTGTATATTTTACTAATCTTCATTTCTATCTCTCCTTCATACTTTTATACTCTTTTCATTGCAAGTATCATGCCAACGTATAAGGGCGAGATTTGTATACATTTTTCAAAAAAACATACACTACTGTCTATTTTTTTATACAGTAGACAGTCGGCGATCGTTAGCCTACAACCAATCCCACACCCGGACCACCCGAGCATCCAAAACTAAAAAAATCCCCCGAAACCAGGGGACCCCATCATACCCTAACCGCCACCACATCAGGCACTTGCTTAGCAATCTCCTCACCAATCTTTATACTAGCCGTTGCCGCCGGGGATGGTGCGTTGCAAATATGCAGAGAATTGATACCAGGGATAATACAGAAGTCATCAACCATATTTCCGTTTGATAATATAGCCTGTGCCCTTACACCTGCATGGGTTGGCACGATATCTTTCTCTGTAAGTTCTGGTATTAGGTGCTGTAAGCTTTTTAGGAATGATTGTTTACTAAATGAGCGCACCACCTCTTTTATGCCTTCTTTCATATTTGGCATCGCCATTTTCCAAAAGCCTGTGTAAGTCATTGTTTCCATGAAGTCTTTAATATCAAAGTCCGTTTTCGTATAGCCTTCGCGCTTGAAGCTTAATACTGCGTTCGGTCCTGCATGTACGTCTCCGTTGATCATTCTTGTGAAATGAACTCCTAAAAACGGGAATTCTGGATTTGGAACGGGATAGATTAAATGTTTTACAAGATGGCGTTTTTCTGGGACAAGTTCATAATATTCACCGCGGAACGGAACAATTTTCATATCCGTTAATATACCTGTCTTTTTCGCAATGCGATCGCTATGTAATCCGGCGCAGTTAATGAGAAATTTCGTTTTAAATACACCTTGATTTGTCTCAATCGTTACAGCGTCTTTCTTCTCAGTAATACGCTCCGCCACTGTTCCTACATGTATTTCTCCCCCGCTTTCTTGAATTAAGCGAGCAAATGCATAACTTACTCCTCTATAATCAGCAATCCCGCAAGAAGGAACACGGATTGCCCCAAGTCCCTTTACATGAGGTTCAATTTCAGCTAATTCTTCTTTATCTATTTTTGAAATATGTAAATCGTTTTGTAAGCCTCTTTCATATAAGTTATGTAAAAGAGGAAGTTCGTCCTTTTCTGTAGCGACAATTACTTTTCCGCACATGTCATAAGCGATGTCATTTTCTTTACAAAATTGAACCATAGCTGCGTTTCCTTCTTTAGCAAACTTCGCTTTATAACTCCCTGGTTTATAATAAATTCCAGAGTGAATTACTCCGCTATTATGCCCAGTTTGATGATGTGCAAGTTCCTTTTCTTTTTCAATGATCGCGATTTTTGCACGAGAGAATTTTTTCGTTAAAGCCATTCCAGTTGAAAGGCCAACAATTCCTCCGCCAATAATTATAAAGTCATACATCCTACTTCCCCCTTAATAGTATAAAAGGCAGGTCTCCTTGAGAGACCCGCCGTACATATTATTTAGAAAAACAACCACGTTGACGCATTAGTTCTCTATATAAATCTTTATTTTTTTCAAATGCAGCTCTTCCGTGCATCCAAAATAAATTGTTTAACAGAACTAAGTCACCAATTGGCAATTTTAATGCATGTGTTGCTGGTGAGTTTTCAACAGAATATGATAAGTCTTTCAGATAGTTTGCTTGTTCAATATTATCTGGATAAGCGAACTGATCAATAAAGCAAATACATGGTGCGTTATTTACATCAAAAAATGTTTCACGATAGACGATTTCTTGCGCATTTTTACTTGGTGGTGCTTTATACGTAACCTTAACAGATGCGAGCGAATGATCTCTAAATTTCTGAAGATCTTCCCAATCGTCTAAATGTAGTAAACGGGATTCCCCTCCTACTGCATTTTGCTCTTCAATTTTCATCATAAGAATCCAATCTGTCGGTTCATCAACGAATGTACCGTCTGTATGAAGTGTAAACAATCGGTACGCTTGACGAAGGTAAGAATCACTACTATCTGTATCTTTCACATTAAATCTAGCATAATACGTTCCTGTCATTGCATCAAAGTTTGGTTCCCCGATTAAATGTGTTAACGCTGTTGCAAATTTCACGTAGTCGGCTGGATCTGCCGTTTCACCTTGTACCCCAATTGTAAATCCGCCCGTTTCACGGTCATGAACAATGCCGCGAATGTTATCCATAAATGATTGCCCAAAAATCTTTCTCATTCCATCAGCAAGATTAAACCGAGAATAAGGAATGTATTGTAATGATTGCTCTGAATGCTCTTTTACCTCTTCAAAAAACTGCTTAAGCAATTGCTGATTTAACACAATATGATATAAACGCTTATGCTCTGGATGAGGAACAATCTCATATCCCTCATATTTTTCAGCAAATTTCATCTTCGTACTTTGTTCTGTAATAATCGACATTTCAATTCCTCCCTAATTTAAATATGAAGAACTTATGGACGTTTTTTACAGACAGTTATCCGTATCTTCTTATGCTGAGATTCGGTCTTACTGCCCTAACATCGAAAAAGCCAGTCATACGCATCCACGACATAAAATCGTAGAAACGTACAACTGGCTCATAATTACGAGTGTTCTTTAATCTCTTAAAGTACAATAATAATAGACAGTTTGTATGAAAATATTTGTAAAACAGGAAAGCAAGATCGAATATAGAGAAGGCTAATTTCTCGTATGGATCTTATTAATTAAATAATAATTCAAAATATTCTAACTGTCAATTCGTTTTTTATTATTTTCTCGACATACTTTATTTACAAATCCCCTTACTTTCCGCACATCCTCTTTTTTTCGCCTCTTGTTTTACAACTTGAACTTCATTTAACTTTTTCATAGTTTTTGCCTCCTCAATATAAAAAGCCAGTCGTATCCCGTTAACGGAAATACAACTGGCTCTCATTTATGGCTATATAAACTAGACAGTTTTTATGGTGTTGTTTCCTCGTACTCACGCCCAGGCTGTTCATCATTTAAATAACTTACGTATTGGCGATGCAAATCCTTTACCGCACTAACGATAGCATTTTGCGCTTTTCCTTGATAATGGTCCATAATGTCTTGAACGATTTCTTCAATACCATCTTGCAAACTATGTCCTCTCAACATTTGAGCGACGAAGTCTCTACCATGTTCTGTCGCAAGCGTACATGACGCTTCAATAATGACATGATATTTATGATCTGCCTCAATTGTAATTGTTAGTGTCTCGTACATACTGCGAACAGCCATCCCTTTCGGAAGTCTCGAGTGTCCCGCCATAAAAAATGTCCCTTTACGCATATTTCATCCTCCGTTACTATGTTTTTTGGCTCTTATACTTGATCTACGTATACTGTCTTTATTCTTGTATAAAATTCTTTCGCCGCTTTTCCTTGTTCACGCGGTCCAGCACTAGAGTTTTTCATTCCGCCAAACGGAACTTGTGGTTCTGCTCCTGCAGTTTCTGAATTCACGTGTACCATTCCAACTTCCATATCATCAATAAACCTTTGCGATAAACTTAAATTATTCGTACAAATCGATGCACTTAGTCCATATTCTGTATCATTCGCTAAAGAAACTGCTTCTTCATAACTATTCACTTTAAATAAACATATAACTGGACCGAAAATCTCTTCTCTCGCAATGCGTGCATCTTTATCGACATTTTCAAAAATAGTCGGTAAAACATAGCACCCTCGCTGCAGTTCAGCTTCTTCCGGCACGCTGCCTCCATACAGTAAGGTAGCCTCTCCTTTTCCTACTTCAATCATCGATAAAATAGATTGCTGCTGCCCCTTGGAAACACATGGGCCCATAAATGTATCCGGTTCTAACGGGTTTCCAACTGTAAGAGCTTCCGTGCGCTGCAACAGTCGACCCTTGAACGCTTCATAAATGTCCTCTTCGACTATTACTCTACTTGTTGCAGTACATTTTTGCCCTGTTGACATAAACGCACCTTTTATCGCAATACTTACCGCCTTTTCAATATCGGCATCTTTTAATACAACTAACGGATTTTTTCCGCCCATTTCTAATTGTACTTTTTTCTGAGTTTCAACCGCTTCTTTTTGAATGATGTTTCCAACGTGATTAGAGCCAGTAAAGGATACCGCTTTTATATCCGGATTTCCCGTTAATTCTGCTCCAACTTCAGAACCTTTGCCGAATACACAATTTATAACGCCTGCCGGAATGCCCGCCTCATGAAAGGCATTTACAAGATGGTACACCGAGTTTGGCGTAACTTCAGCCGGCTTAATGACAATCGTATTTCCGTAAATTAGTGCCGGCGCCATTTTCCACGCTGGAATTGCAATCGGAAAGTTCCACGGCGTAATTAATCCAACTGGCCCTACTGCTACACGTTTACTGTAAAGCATTGTACTCTCATTAGCAGACGGGATGAGCTCTCCAATCGGCTGATTTGCTTCCCCTGCATAATATTCAAGAATGCTAATCGCTCGCTTCGTTTCTCCTATCCCTTCCGCAATCGTCTTTCCTTCTTCGCTTGTTACATCTAGACCAATTTCATTTACCTTTTCTTTCAAAATAGCTGCCGCTTTCCATAAATAACTTGCTCTTTCTTGAAACGATAACTTTTGCCATTTATGAAACGCTTCTTTCGCTGATGCAATTGCTACTCGTGTATCCTCTACTGAACTAAACGGAAATTCACCTAACACTTCCCCGTTATGCGGATTATAATTTTTCACGTATGCATTCGTGGAAGGCTCTCTCCACTCACCGTTTATATAATTGAAAAACTTCATTCCCCTGCCCCCATCATTTTTATTTTGATAGTTTCGCAATAGCAGCTTCTAAAATAGTAAGCCCTTCTTCAAGCTGTTCATCTGTTATAACGAGAGGTGGTAAGAAGCGAAGTACATTACTATAAATACCAGCGCTTATCGTAATGACCCCTTTACTATGCGTTTCCTTCATAATCGCTTTAACCTCTTCAGCTGCTGGCTCTTTCGTCTCTTTATTTTTTACAAGCTCGATTGCAGTCATAGCGCCAAGGCCCCTGACATCACCAATTAGTTCGTATTTATCTTTCCAGCTATTAAAGACTTCCATCATGCGCTCGCCAATTTCTACAGCGCGCTTCACTAAATTCTCTTCTTCGATTACATCTAAAACAGCTAATGCAGCCGCGCAAGCAGCCGGACTTCCTGAGAAAGTACCACCTAATTGACCTGGTCCAGGTGCATCCATCAAATCCGCTCTTCCTGTTATTGCGCTCAGCGGCATTCCAGCAGCGATTGATTTTGAAAATGTCATTAAATCAGGAGCTACGCCGAAATGATCCATTGCAAATAAGCTTCCCGTACGAGCAAAACCAGTTTGAATTTCATCTGCAATCATAATAATTCCATATTTATCACAAATATTTCGTACTCCTTGCATGAACGTAGTCGTCGGAACGATAAATCCACCTTCTCCTTGAAGCGGTTCCAAAATAATCGCAGCGATATTATCACTTGCTACCTCCTCTAACATAAAGCGTTCGAAATACGCTAAAATTTGCGCGTCTACTTCTTCTGGTGTCAGTCCTTCTTCAGCACGGTAATAATACGGATATGGTAATTTATATACTTCTGATGCAAACGGACCAAATCCATGCTTGTACGGTTTCACTTTACTTGTCAGTGACATCGTCAAAAGTGTACGCCCGTGATATGCACGCTCAAACGAAACAATCGCGCTTCTTCCAGTAGCTTTTCTAGCAATCTTCACCGCATTTTCTACTGCTTCCGCACCGCTATTCGCAAACATCGTTTTTTTCTTAAAATCACCTGGTGTTAACTCATTCAGTCTTTCCGCGAGTGTAATATAACTTTCATAAGGCGCTACATGAAAACAACTATGAATAGAAGATTCCACTTGATCTTGAATCGCCTTTACTACTTTAGGATGACAATGCCCAACATTTTGCATACCAATTCCGCCCGCAAAATCGATTAATTCATTGCCATCTACATCAGTAATAATCGCGCCTTTTGCTGATTGCACATACAACTCTGTAATATTGTAAGGCCCTTCTGGCACCGCATTTTTTCTTCTTTCATGTAATATGCTAGATTTTGTAGTTGTAATATCTTTCTTCTCTTTCAACATGGCACATACCCCTTTTCTTATTTTTCTTCTAAGCTAACTTCCGCATCTTTTATCATCGTAAAATCATTCAATTTTTGCTTATCGAACTTTCTAACTCTTAAAAAATAACTTATTATTACTAGAATCGTAGCTAATAATGTCATGTAAAACTGCATCCGCATATCTGCTATAAATGCTTGTGAAATAAATATCGTAATAATCATTAAAAGCGTTGCATATGTGAGATAAGGGAATAACCACATTTTCACTTTTAGCTTCCCAGCCCCTTCTTGTTCCCTTTCTCGTCTTAACTTGACATGCGAAACAGCAACGAACATATACATAAGCATCGTTACCCCGCCTGAACTATTCGCTAAAAACGCGAACAGTTTATCAGGAGATATAAATTTCAACATCGCGCAAATAAATGCAAATACGATACTTGCATATATCGCTACAACCGGTGTCCCTCTACTATTTAACCGTGAGAAACTAGCCGGAGCATCACCTTTTTTAGCAAGTGAAAATAACATACGTGAACTCGTATATATACCTGAGTTCATAACGGAAAGTAGTGATAAAAATACAACACCATTCATAATTTCTGCGGCTGCAGGTACCCCTGCCATATTAAATAAACTTGCATACGGAAGTTTTAATAACTCCTTATCCGTCCACGGAATAAACATAACTAAAACTGTTACCGACCCTACGAAAAAAAGCATAAGGCGCCATACTACACTATTAATAGCTCGTATAACATTCTTCTCTGGATTTTCCGATTCCCCGGCTGCAATAGCGGCGACTTCACTTCCTGATAAAGAGAAAGAAATAAATACAACGCTCAGTAAGACAGGGACAATTCCATTCGGGAAGAAACCACCGTGTTCCGTAATAATAGCGAGACTCGGTCTCTCTACTCCTGGAACAAGTCCAAAAAACATCGAAACTCCTAAAATTAAAAACGCAACAATCGCCACAACTTTAATAAACGCTAACCAATATTCAAACTCACCGTACAATTTTACTGAATATACATTCGTCATCGTCATTAAAAGGACCATACATAAACTTGCTAACCATGCTGGAACCGAAGGGAACCAATTGTTAATCATCACGCCTAAAAGCACCGCTTCGATTGCGATAATAATGACCCAGTTAAACCAATATAACCACCCAATCGTATACCCTGCCCACGGCCCAATTGCTTTGTTCGCGTACGTTGCGAAAGAACCACTATCAGGATTTTCCGCTGCCATCTCTCCTAGCATCCGCATCACGAGCACAACCATTAAAGCGCCGATAATGTAGGACAAAATCGCTGCTGGACCCGTCGATTGAATAATCGTTCCACTTCCTACAAACAAACCGCCCCCGATAACACCGCCAATCGAAATCATCGTTATGTGCCGAGTTTTTAAATCCTTCTGTAACTCCTTTTTCTCTTTAGCCAAACAGTTCACCAACCCCTCCTACTTTTCTAGCAAAAATAAAAAGAGCCAGAAAAACAACGCATACAACTGCATTGAATTTTACTGCCCCTATCCTTATGGCTCGTCCTCCTGCTAAGGAAGTTCAAGTGGAAAGAAGTTGTTCCTCTATTCATTTTCAAAAAGGCATCCGGGCTTACAGAGAGGCTAATCACTGTCATCCGATAATAAGTTAATCATAATACAAGTAGACTGAATATTCAATGTTCATTTTCGTAAATTTCATGAATAAAAAAAGAAAATTCTCTCGCCCCAGCACATATACTGTTCAAAAGAAAAAAGGAAGTGATCCAATGTATTACGGAACGAAAGGCTGGTACGTAGCTGAGCTTAAAAAATTAGGTGTTCGCTATCATGAAGGACGAAAACTAGAAAGTTACCGCGGACACGTATTACGCAATTTATTAATCGCACAACAAGAGACAACGAAAGAAGAATAATTTGATATCGGCTGATTCTCTGAATATATCGGCGATTCGACATGGAATATCGACTTATCGCCAAATCCCTCCTTCCATTCCACCAACCAATCACACATCAAGCTACAATAATACAAACCAAAAAAGGTCACCCAAACGGGTGACCTTTCTTTCCTATTCACAAACAAGAATTTGTCTAGAAAATGATCCTTTTCTTGTGATACAGCGGTCTGTAATTTCAAATCCCGCTTCATGAATCATGTCGTCCATTGTTTCCATCGTTACAACGACTACTTTTTTTGCAATGCGGCGCGCACTTGACAGAATCGAGAGTTGATCTTCTGGTGTTGCGTGCGTAAATAGGTCGTACGGCATATCGATAATTGCGACGTCGTAGTTCTCAGTAAGTTCTTCAATCGGGCCATTTGTTACTGTTCCTTCAAACCCGAAATGTGCGATGTTTTTTCTCGTTCCAAGAACCACAAGTGGATTTATATCTCTACCAACGATGTTAATCCCCATAGAAAGTGCTTCTACTACTACTGTTCCAATACCGCAGCACGGGTCAATAGCTCGTACTCCCTCTGGGTTCGGTACAGCGATATTTGCGACAGCTCTAGCAACACGTGTGCTCAGTGATGTCGAGTAGCTATGCGGTTTTTTTATGTGATGATACCAAACCGGATCACTTTCTACATAGTGTCCGAAGTACCAACGTCCGCCAAGAGGAACAATCCCGAATGCACGCTCTGGATTACGAACGTCTGCTTCTCCTTCAATATGCATGCCGAGGTCTCGCTCAATAAGACGTCTGTCTCCATATTCAATTTTATTCTCTCCAACAAGGTCATTAATCTTAACGAAGATGACTTTGAACGTCGCTCCCGCCAAGTCAATTTGTTCCACTTGTTCCAAAATGCTTTCTAAGTCGTCCCCTTCATACATAACCTCAACGCGCTCTTTAATAAACGGACTTCTACTCGGAGCAATCTTGACTTCACTTTTCAAAATATTAACGTGAGACTCCATCCCAAAGAACGAGCGCATTTCCAAGTAACATAAAGCACGCTCCTCTTCGCGAAACGCATATGTATATATACATGCAGGTGTTTTACTATGATTATTCAATCTATGATCATCCTTTATCGTTTTAAATTGTTATGATTACAATTACTCGAATACTATTTATATAAAATTAAATGATATCACATGCCCGAAATAAAGAGAAACCTTTATAATTCGTTTCACAAATAAAAGAGACTGCCTATTGGCAATCTCTTTTACTATTATCTCTATTAATTAACGGAAAGAAGATACGTTGTTACCCGTTTCTTCGTAGTAATCTAAAATACCTTGATAAATAGCTTCCGCTGCACTTTGTCTCTGTGCTGGTGTAGCTAGTTTATCTGCATCACTTTTATTATCTACAAATGCTAATTCTGCTAATACAGCTGGCATTGTATTTTCTCTAATTACGTATAAATCGCCTTTTTTCACACCACGATCTTTTGTTCCCAGTGCATCTACAAGACGCTCTTGAATTTTTTCTGCTAGTAAACGACTTTCTGATACGTTAGGATTTGTTCCTCTTGCTGTCGCTGATTCATAGTAGAACGTTTCTGTACCTTGTCCATTTTTACTTTCCGTACCATTACCATGGATACTTACAAAGATATCCCCATTATTTTTTTGAGCAAATTCTACACGTTTCTTTAAAGAATCAGAAGCACTTGTTCCTGGACGTGTATCATCTGTACGAGTGAATAACACAGTAAATGGTGTCTTTTTCTCAAATGTTTTCTGTAATCGTAATGATACATCTAATACGGTTTGACTTTCTTTCTCATAATAACCTGGATTACCTGAATCCGCTCCACCATGACCTGGATCAATGATAATCGCTTTTCCTTCTAAGAAGTTACCTTGCTTCACTGGATTTAATTGGTTTTTATTAACCCATTGGAAACCAGCGCCCATGCGGATGCGAATCCAGCTGTCCTTCTCTTCAATAACAGTTACTTGTTGTGCGTTATGTGTTCCCATTACTTTTGAAGAAAAAGCTTCTGCATATGTAGTGAATCCTTCATTAATAGCTTCTGTTTTCTCTACTAAAGGTGTCCATTTATCACCGTTACTTGTTGCAATTTTGATCCATCCATCTCGCTCTTCTTTAATTTCAACCGTTTGTGGATTATGCTGATTTGCACTAATCCCAGAACCTAATGATGGTGCGTGATATGTAATGAATTTTCTATCTATGTACATTTTCTTTGTTTCTACTGGACGATCACTATTTTTGCTAAATTTATCTGTTTGCGCAGTAAGTTGAGCTGCTTGTTCACGCGTAATAGAATCATTCGGTTTCCAGCCATCCTCTGTACCTAAAGAAAGTTTTAATTCTACTAAAATATTAACTTCTTCTTTACCCCAATGATTTTCTAAATCAGCAAATTTTGTAGGCACTGGTCCTGTTACTTTGCTTTTCAAATTATATGCTCTTACAAGCATAGCTGCCATTTCAGCACGAGTTACTTTCCCTTCAGGATCAAATACTCCTGGTTCTCGCCCTTTAATAATATTCTCTTTTTCCATGGCTGCAATAAATGGGGCTGCCCAATTATTTTTTGCATCATTATAAGACGGCTTCGCGTTTGGATCTACTTTAGCACCAATTGCTGTTGCGATAATTTTTGCTGCCTGGGCACGTGTTAAATTTCCGTATGGCATAAAGTTACCATCTGGCATACCGTTAATTACATTTCTCTCTACTAAATAATAAATTGCGTCTTTCGACCACGCACTATCTGAAACATCAGGAAATTTCTTCGTTTCTGCTAAACTACTAATTGGATGTGCTAGTAAATTTGCTGCTAATAAGCCTGCGACTATTGCTTTGTACTTCATGAAAAATAAATCTCCTCTCAAAACTTCATATTCATGCAACTTTTTCAATCAATCTAACTAAAAAATATTAACTATCAATTAATTCCTTTCATAGTGTATAACATTATATATCTATAGTAAATACGTTTCCCGCCGTATAACGAAAATCGCATATATATAACTTGTAATGAATGTATATAAAGTAAAAAATTAGTCAGCCCGCAAATAGCGGGATAAAAAAGCGATTAGGACATGTCTCCTAATCGCTTCGCCAAATGAAAAGCTGATTAAAAATAGTATCTTTAATCAGCTCTCTATTATCTATGAAATTATTCTTCAATTAAATTAGACATTACATATGCATACACTAATGCTTCTGTATGAGCAATAGAACTTTCATGTGTACGTTCAAATGCGTGAGAAGAATCAATACCCGCTCCAATTAACGCATGTTTCACATCAAATCCCGCGTGAATCGCAGCTGATGCATCAGATCCGTAGTACGGATAAATATCTACTTTATATTCAATATTATTCGTTTTCGCAAGCTCTACTAAATGTTTACGTAAAGCGTAATGATACGGGCCGCTAGAGTCTTTTGCACAAATAGATACTGTATATTCGTCAGATGTTTGTCCATCACCTAACGCCCCCATATCAACTGCTAAATATTCAACAGTTTCTTCTGGAATATTAGAATTACCACCGTACCCAATTTCTTCATTATTCGAAATTAAGAAATGCGTTGTATATGGCAATGTTACCTTTTCATCTTGTAATCTCTTAATTAATTTCAATAAAATTGCTACACTTACTTTATCGTCTAAATGGCGTGATTTTATGTATCCGCTGTCCGTAATTTGAACGCGTGGATCAAATGAAACGAAGTCTCCTACTTCAATTCCTAACTCACGTACTGCATCTGCTGAAAAGACACGCTCATCAATACGCACTTCTATATTTTTCTCATCGCGCTTCGCTTCCCCTGCATCTTTGTACACATGGACAGATGTTTGATGCATTAAAATCGTCCCTGTATACGTCTTACCGCTTGACGTTTCAATTTCGCAATATTCCCCTTCTACAGAGTTCCAGCGAAATCCACCAATCATAGATAAGCGAAGACGACCGTCAGGCTTAATCTCTTTCACCATCGCACCTAGCGTATCAACATGTGCAGTTAATAGACGATGCTGATCATCATTTTTCCCTTTAACCGTTAAGATGAGAGCACCTTTATTATTACGCTTCGTCTCTACATTCCACTCACTTACATAGTTTTCAATAAAATTAATAATTTTCGCCGTATTTCCAGATGGACTTGGAATAGAGACAAGCTCTTTAATTAATTCCATCGTTTCTTTTACATGATGTGCCATTGTCGTTTCCTCCTCTTTTTTTCTACTATTTAGTATACAAAATTTACTATAAAACCTCTACCAATATAGTTTAATTTTCTAAATTATAATAAAATTCACTTTACCCTAATCTTAATGACAAAAAGCACAGCATTAACGCTGTGCTTTTTCTATAAAACTACTCTTCCGAAACGTCCATCAAATAAATCCCTCTTGTAAACCCGCCGCGCTCTTCTTCTTTCTGCTTACGAATACGCTCTACCTCTTCAATTGTTGCACCTTCTGCGCGAGCTAATGAAACAATAACTTCAAGTGCATCTGCAAGTGAATCTAACGCATGTTCACGATCTTTCATCGAAGCAAATTCACGAATTTCTTCTGTACCAATTTTCGCTAACGCTTGTATGTAAGCTTGTCCTGTTAATTTTTGTGCTGTATATGTTTTTCCAGACATTAAGATTTTCTCCGGGACACGATCTCTTACTAACCTGTTATAAGTTGACATCACTTATCCTCCTATTTTTAAAAACACCCGAGCTCTGCTTTATAGAAAAACCACTCTTTTTTCACACAAGCACTTAACATATCAATTCCTGATCCGTGCGCCCTTACTACCGGAAAGAAGTAATGCTCTGGTTCTTCTTTCTTATCGCCGTATAAGGTTTGATACTCATCAGGAATCGCCTCTTTTTTCACATCCCGTTCTTTCTTCACTTCACCAGAGAAAGCAACAGTTGGATGTCCTTCAAAGAATAATGCAGTCCGTACCGTAAGAGATGGTGTACTATGCAAAGCATAATATTTGAGACTCCCACGACTAAAGTCGCAAGCCCGAATTCTTACGGAATTACGGGTGGGATTCTTGAATGACTAAGCGTTCGCAGTCCATTTCTGTTTTGAACAGCCTTCAAGATGAGAGCATCTCATTGCCCCTCCTAAACCAGACCATATAGGTGCTTAGGCTGATTGACTGTTACCATCAATCACAGTTGCGTAGCGAATATTCATCGCCCCAACGATATCACGGTGTGTCTCAAACCCACATGGACACTTGTACTTTCTGTCTTGTGCCCTGTTCTTTTCAGCGCATTTCGGACAGCTTTGGCTTGTATAAGCAGGATTTACATATTCAACCTGAATATCAGCTAATATCGCTTTATATTCAATAAATTTTGACAAACGATAGAATGACCAAGTGTGTAGGTTTTTTTCGTTTTTACGGCTTGTTCTTGCCGTCTGTCTTATATTCGTTAATTGTTCTAATCGAATGACAGAAATATGATTTACAATCGCAAAATTAATGATTTCACGACTTATTTTGTGATCTTTATCTTGCATCCATCTTTGCTCTTTATCATCCATTCGCCGAATGGCATTTACTTTTTTGTCTTTTCCTAACTTTTTACGAACACTACGAAACTTACGCTTCCTATATTTGTTTTTCCTACCATTTCCAAAGAAACGAACCTTATCATCATCAGTGATTGCTACCGCGGGGACTTTGAGACCTAAGTCTACTCCTAAAATCTTCATCCCTGCCTTTTCATTTGTTGGAAGCGTGACAGATATTTGGGCCATCCATTTATTCGATTTCTTTGTGATACGAAGTGTACCTAATTTATATTTTAACAAATTCAAATTGCGATTGTTTTTATCGATTAATAAAGCGCGGACCTTTAAACGAGTGGACTTTCCATTTACCTTAAACGGGATTGAAATATGAGTGGCGTCAAATGAATAATTTTGATTGTTCCATATACAAACAGGCCTCTTTAAAATCGGAATGATTTTATAATGGCTTTTCTTTATTTTTGTAGCAAACAAACTTTTCGCGTCTTTGATTGCTTGATTCTTCACCGCACTTGGGATACTTGCTTCAATATTTTTCGTGCTTTTTTTCGTACTTTCTTTTGCTTCAACCATTTCTGATACAAGTGTATTTATGACTTTGATATATTCCTGACTACTTTGTTCTAATAAACGGATTTGTTCTTTTGTTGGGATCAATTTCACTTTCACTGTTAGGGTCTGTGACATACGTTTCATCCCCTTGGTGTTTAATTTTCAACATCTTTCATTTGATACATTTCTAGCAATAGAAACAAAATAAGAACGTGTCCATAAACTTTGCAACTATATGAGACGAGGCGATTTTTCTCTCAAACACTTTGAAACGTACTTCTATCATCATTGATTCTAGTTACAATTTATCATTTATTTTCAAAAAATCACAATAAAAAGCCCCGAAGAAACTACTTATGCTTTGGATACTTAAAGTACCACGAACCTTGCGATTTTTAGTGGCACTCCGTGTCCAACCTCACTTTCATCCCATGCCTAAAGGCGATGGGCTTTCTCGTTCCGGAAGGGCTGTAAGTAAAATAATAGAGACAACACCGACCATTTTCTTCATTTATTACTCCTTAAAAAAAGCGCTAACACAATTATACTAAAATGTGTTAGCACTTTCTTCCCTTTATTCTCCTTTAAATGCTGGTAAACGTTTTTCTAGAAAAGCAGCAATACCTTCTTTATGGTCCGCTGTTTGTCTCATCGCATATTGACCACGCTTTTCGAGCTGAAGCGTTTGTTCTAAATTAGAACGATTTACTTCACATAAAATTTGTTTCGTTTGAATCATCGCCTTGATTGGTTTGTGTAACCATTCATTAATTTTTTGCTTCACAGCCGTTTGGAAATTCTCACCGATTACTTCATCAATTAAACCGATATCTAGCGCTTCTGTCGCTGATAATTTCTTCCCTTCCCAAATGATCTTCTTCGTCATATTTTCACCGACGCGCTTTTGAAGGAAGAAATGGCCACCACCGTCTGGAATTAAAGCGATTCCAATAAAGTTCATCGCAATAACTGATGATATATCTGCCATGACATAATCAGCTGTTAATGCAATACTTAATCCAAGTCCAGCAGTTGGTCCATGAATTGCACTAATAACAAGCTTTGGCATCGTATATAACGTCACCACGATTTCAGAAATTGTATTCATGATGCCTTCAAACTTACTTTCATCATTACTTGAAAGCATTGATTTAATATCTCCACCCGCAGAAAAACCACGGCCACTTCCGCATAACACAACAACGTGAACGGAACTTTCCGCTACTTCTTTCAGCTTTTGTAATAACTCTTTTAACGTTGGTTCATCTAGTGCATTTAAAACCTCTGGGCGATTGACCATAACCGTTGCTACGCGCCCTTCATATTTCACAACAACAGATTCTGTTTTACTTGTTACTTCCATTATATATACCCCTCTTTTCCACATGAAGATTATACTTATATAATTATAGAAAGCATGTTAAAAATCCTTCTTTTTTCTTAATTTTCTGTCTAATATTCTCGTAATTTGTATATATCTCCGTATAAAACATCCAATTTCGTTAAAAAATATAGAAATTAAAGTCGGTTTATCAATATTTTTCATCTATTTACCATTACAATGAAATGGTGTATTCTTAATTTTGATGCGAAAAAATAAATATTGAAATTCATTCGCCTTATTATGTAAATAGGCTTTTATACACATCCCTTGGATGCTGAAATAAAGGAATGAAGAAATGGAGGAACATATGGTTACTAAGTTGAAACAAACGGATAACTACTTCCCGCATTTCCTATTGCTATTCATTGTGTTTCAACCAATTTTAGATTTATTAACATCTTTTTCAATCTATGTATTACACATGAGCGCAACAGTTGGAATCGTAGTCCGTTTCGCCTTTATGCTTCTTGCATTAGGTTATCTACTTCTTCATAGAAAACAACCTGGAGCGAAAAAGTACATTCTCTATTTATGTCTACTCGGGATTGTACTCACAATTGGCCTTGTAAATAATTTGATGGTCAAATCCCCAGTTTCATTTGGCGAGGAAGTTAAATTTATTTTAAAAAGTATATATCCAATTGTGCTACTGTTTGGATATATTATCGTATTTAAAGAGTTGAAAAATAAAGAATATGCGTTTCATAAAATCATTACATATTTCTTATATGCAACTTTAATTTTCAGCATCACACTGATTGTTGCAATGCAAACTGGTACAGATTTCCCAAGTTACCCTCACTCAAAGATCGGTTCAAGAGGTTGGTTCTTTGCTGGAAATGATTTAAGTTCTATTTTTGCAATTATGTTCCCAATCATTGTCTTATATTCAATTCATAAAACAACTTCTTTCTCGAAAATCTATTACTGGATTCCAACAATACTTGCGATGTATGCAAGTATTATGGTCGGAACGAAAGTAGGATATGGTGCAATTGTTCTAACGCTTGGCGTGGCACTTTTATTCTCATTCATTGAATATATGGTTCATCGCAAAAAAGAAGGTAAAGGATTCACATATCTCGTAAATACAGTTGTTGCCGCTATTGTTTTAGGGGGTTTAATTGCACTTACACCACATACTCCTATTGCAAAAAATATGGGCATCCACATGCAAATATACGAATACAAAAAATCAGTACAAGAAGAAAAAGATAGAAAAGAAGGAAAAGTAATTAAAGAAGACCCGGGCGAAGCAAAAAAACACGCAAAAGGTGAGCTAACAGACTCTGAGGTCAAAAGTTTAATTTACAGTGATCGCGATAAGTTTTTAAAAGTATATAAACAATACTATAAAGACGCACCACTATCACAAAAATTATTCGGAATGGGCTATGCTGGTAACTATACTGATAAAATTAAGTTAATTGAAATGGACTTCCATGACCTATTTTTCGCCTTTGGAATTGTCGGTTTCCTTATTTACTTAATACCACTTCTATACTTTGGTATTAAATTATTCATCCGCATGATCACAAACTTTAAGAAAATCATAACCGTAAAGTATATGCTATTAGCGAGCACACTCATTCTATCACTTGGCATTGGCTTTATGTCTGGCCACGTATTAACAGCGCCAGCCGTTAGTATTTTCTTCGTTGTTATACTCGCTTATATCATTGTTGATTTTGAAATTGAATAAAAAAGAAGGTGCTACGAAAAGTCAGTAGCACCTTCTTTCTTATTTAATTAATGTTTTACGTATTCTAAACTTTCTTTTGCGATATACGCTTCAGTTACAGTAGGATTATCTGAAATAACTTTAACCCATGCTTTTCCATTTATTATTTCTTCACCAGTAACTGTGACAACTGCATTTGTATTTAAACGATACAGTCGCTCATTTGATATACTAGGATTCTTTTTCACTTCCACATTATTCATCACACGTGCAAGTTTATACTTGTTGTATTCTTTTTTACCTAAATAAGAATCAAAACGATTCATATGCCCAGCTACTTTTTTACCCCAGTTCGCATCAGATGCATATTTCGCATTTAAACCAGCAGCTTTATCACCTGTATATGTTGCTGTATAACGCCAATGTCCTGGATTTAAATATCCTTCATTCATGTATACTTTTGCTGCATGTTCAATACAATCTTCTTTTGAATTAAATGCTTCTCCATTACCATATGGACTATCGTCTGTTGCTTTTAAACCAAATAAATTATTTTTGTCTTTTGCAAGAGCGCTTGTTCCATAGTAACTCTCATGAATTGCTAATGAATATAAGAATAATGCATTTACATTATACTTACTTTCTACTTCTTTAAATTTCTTTCCTAAACCAATTAATGGAGAGTCTGGCTTAATCGATTTCACATAACTATCTAGTTGTTCAGCTGTATAATCTGTTTTCGAACGTAATGATAAATAATTGAAATATTGATAGAAAGTTTCGTCTCCAAATGTCTTTCCATCTACACTATACATTTGCTGTCCTTGCTTCATGAAAGAAGGTGCCACACCATATCTAAATTCTGTATATCCAGGTGAACTTGTATTATATGTATAATATTTATGGTATAAATATCCATCTGATTTCACATAATAAGACGACTGTTTCATTTCATTTGTAGGAATTAAATTGATTTCATTCTTCTTCACATAACCTGTTAAATCAGAAAGTTGAACTTTCACACGATCTTCGCCAACTTCTAACACTTTCAATTCTGTTCCATACTGAATATACGTATATACTGCTGACAATTTCTCATCATAAATATTAATGATGTTTTGCCCAGTTATTCTCTTCGCACTTGCAAAACCATCTTTAATCCATAAAAATTCATTCTCGTATTTTACCGCATTAATACCTTTATTTTGAGCAGCCGTAACCGCTTCTTTATACGTACTATAGCGCTCTACTTCTTGCTCTGTTCCGTTTTCTCTTACATTTGTCACGACATATTTCTTAGTTTCTACAGGATTGTCATTTCCATTTTTTTCAATCGTCTGAAGCATGCGATCCAACATAGCTGAAGCCATACCTCTTGTAGCTGATAAATGTGGTCTAAATGTATTATCTTCTGGATACCCTTTAATAATTTGAGTAGCCACCATAACTTGTACATGCTCTTTATAGTTAATACTATCTTTATCAGTAAAGGTAAGCGGACTTACAGCTATTTTAATATTTTTATAGTCTAACGCTCGCTTTACCATTATCGACATTTCTTCACGTGTAATCACATCATTTGGTGAGAACGTCTCGTTAGTACGACCATTAATAATTTTCGCTCCATATGCTCTACTTACACCATCATATAAACCGTAAGTCTTCGGCACATCCTCGAAATTCGAATCAGCTTTCGGTAAATCTAAAGCCCTTGCTATGAATGTAGCAAACTCTGCTCTTGTTACTAATTTATCAGGCGCATATACATTCTCACCATACCCCATTAAAACTCCTTTAGTAATAAGTGAACGCATATGAGTCTCAAACATATGTCCTGTAATATCATCATTTGCCGCATAACTTGAAATAGGAGTTAAAAGTAATGATCCCGTTAACGCCACTGCTGTTATACCTTTTGAAAAAGTCTTCACGGTTGTCCTCCTCGTAATCTACGAATTTATTATCACAAATTTGATTATATAATAATCACAATCAAATTAGCATAATAAATAGAAATTAACATAAAACGTTTTTATAATTAGAATTTTCGTTAAATTCCACACAAAAAAAGACACTTTACTTTTTTAATAAAGTGTCTTTTTCCATATAATCAATGAGTTTCTTTGTTGCCTGTTCGCCTTGCAAGCAAAGCTCATCTATTGTCAATTGTAACTCTTGCTGCACAGTTCCTTGTTGCATTAATTGCTTTTTCGCAATTTCATATAAATACTCAGCACTCCATTCGCCATCCACACTTCCTATAACTGGCTGATTCACTTGACTTAAAAACGAATCAATTTTTGGATCGTACGAAATCCCGACCATTGGAGTTTTGGCTACAGCAGAAAAAACAAGTGCATGAAGACGCATACCAATTAATAGTGAACATTGTGATAAAATGAATATTTTCTCGTCAATATCCATTTTATATGGAAGCATATAGGTCTCTTCTCCCATTAAATCTACTACTTCACGTGAAGCTTTTTGATCAAATGGCTCATGCATTGGAACAAATAAAATTTGGTATCCTTCTTGCTTTAATTTTTTTAATGCCATAGCTAATTTTTTTATATAATCTTCTTTTGCATTCCAATAACGCACACTAACCGCGATTACTTTTCCATGTATCGAATGCTTTTGTAACCAATCCGATTGTTTTGTCCGTTTCCATGTTAAAACAGGATCTGGAACAATTTCAATATCGTTTTTTATGCCAAGTCCTTTTAAATATAAAAACGAATCCTCATCTCGAACGGATACATAGGAAGCTTTTGACAAGTTCCATTTTACTAATAGACGATTATATCCTTTTGTAATTGGCCCTATTCCTTGTGAATAAATATAATATGGCTTTTTTAATAATCGAGCGAGTCCCATAATACCCGTATAATATAAAATACTCTTCGTACTTGTCTGATCTTGAAGAAGGCTCCCGCCACCGCTAATAACTCCATCACTGTTTTTTATCGCATGATAAACAGCTTTTATATCCCAACGATCTACCGATTCTACACCATACATTTCCTTTGTATATTTAGAATCATTTGATAGTACTACTAGTTCTATATCCGGGTTCTCTTTACTTAACGATTCAATAATTGATTGTAAAATCGCTTCGTCTCCAACATTATAAAAACCATAATATCCTGATAAAACTAAACGCACCCTAAATCTCCTCCAAAACTAGGTAACCGTTTATTTCATCTCGCATAAACTGGTAACCATTCCTTACCTAAACACTCGATACCCTACATCGTTTCCTCTTTATC